>NZ_LOYJ01000040.1:0-33878 GCF_001526245.1 Burkholderia sp. MSMB1498 | reverse complement strand
TTCCACACGTTCCAGCCGATAACCTGTCCAGCAGCCCAGTGCCTGAAGTGCCTTTCGATCGAGCAATTGCTTCCTCCAACATCCTTAAAATGAGGTGTCAGATTATGCAATCGCTCGAAAACCCTCCACGGTTTCCTGCGATGAACCTTTTTTTTCGTCTTGCCATTTTCTGTCTATCTGGAGCCATTCATGAACATCACCGATCTGCGGTCCAAGGTCATGCTGTCGTCCGTCACGATTTCCACGTGGGTTGCCCGTCGCTACGACGGGAAAGTAACCGAGGAGGTCGAGAAAAACCACCGCGCGCGCGGCATCGGGCGCTTCAACAAGCGCCTGCTGCCCGAGCACGCGCCGAGTTACGCCGAAGTGCTGTCGATTGGCAACCGAATCCGATCGCACTATTACAGCCGCACGCTGAAATACGACCAACTGGGCGTGCGACTCTTGCCGACCATGGTCTACATGGAGCTGGCCGAGCGGCTGCGCGCGATGAAAGACGAGTTCGATCTCGCCGCGTCGATCTTCCTGACGAATTACCTCGACCTGAAGGAGCAGGCGAGGACGGAGATGAACACTCTGTACAACGAGGCGGACTACCCGAGTTTGGCCGAGCTAAAGGGTAAGTTCGGGGTCAAGCTGTCGGTACTTCCGTTCCCAGACGCAAGCCAGTTCGGTGTCGATCTGCCGAGCGATGTGCTGACCATGTTGCACACGGAGATCGATGAGCATGCGATGGCGTCGATCCAGACCGCGAACAACGACCTGGTCGGCCGGTTGTACGAGGCCGTCTCGACGATGGCGTCGCGCCTGTACGCATCCGGTAACGTCCGTCTCGACGTCGCGAACCACGTTCGCGAGTTGTGCGATCTGCTTCCGAAGCTGAACTTCAGCAATGACCCGAAGCTCGCGCACATCCTCGCGGAGGCGAAACAGCACCTCGCCGCGCACAACGGCGCGGACCTGAAGGAGTCCAGCGTCCTGCGCTCGCACGTTGCCAGCAAGGCGACCGAGATCGAGGGGATAATGGCGGCCTTCATGGGCGGCGCGCCGGCGGCACCGCTGACTGACCAGATTCCGGATCAGTCGGCAACCCGCCTTTCGTTCCTCGCCGCTGCATGATGACGCCATGGACTCACGCATCGCGAAGCAGCGCACGGCGCTGGTCCTCGACCACCCGTTCATCGGAGCGTTGGCGCTTCGACTCAAGGTCCGGGAGGATACGAGTTGTAAGACGTTCTGGACGGACGGCGAATCGCTGGGCTACAACCCGGTGTATGCGGCCGGCCTGACAGACCTACAGATTCGCGGTGTGCTCGCCCACGAGGTGTGGCACGTTGCGAACGGGCATTGTTGGCGGCAGGGTTACCGCAATCCTGACGGCTGGAACGAGGCGTGTGACTACGCCATCAACCCGGTCGTGCTGGATGCCGGCATGCAGCTTCCGCCTGGCGGCATTGTCGACGTGCGTTTCAAGGGGATGTCCGCGGAGGAAATCTATGGGATGCGCCTTAACGAGGCTCGGCAAGCGGCGAAGCAACAGAGAGGAAAGCAGCGGACCGATTCACAATCGGGAAGTCAGCCGCCCGGTTCTCGACCGCCGGATTCGACGGAGGACCCGACGACCGAGCCTGAGCCGTCTTGCGGGGAAGTTCGGCAGTACGCCGGGCCCGACATGGCCGCGAAGGAGATCGAGTGGAGGGTGGCCGTGCTGCAGGCGGCCAAGGCGGCGCAGGCCTGCGGCAAGCTCGGCGGCGCGTTACAGGCCGCAGTCGAGCAAGCCGTCGTCGCGGTGGTCGACTGGCGTTCGATCCTGCATCGTTTTGCGCAGGACGCGGCGCCGACCGACTATACGTGGGCGCAGCCGAATCGTCGCTACCTGCATCTCGGGATGTATCTGCCGTCGTTGAACGAGCCGTCGGTGGGCGACGCGGTGTTTGTCCGTGACGCTAGCGGCTCGGTCTGGGATGAAACGCAGGCGCAGTTCGCGGCCGAGATCCTGGCAGTCGCCGACGCGGTTCGCCCGCGACGGTTGATCGTACTGGACTGCGACGAGCGGGTGACGCAAATGCAGGTGTTTGAACGCGGGGAGCCCGTCGAGCTCGCGCCGCTGAAAGGCGGTGGAGGCACATCGTTCATCGATCCGTTTCGACGGATCAAGGGCGAGGACATCGACCCCGCGTTTCTCGTGTACCTGACCGATATGGACGGGACGTTTCCGTCCGAAGAGCCGGCTTACCCGGTGCTTTGGGCGTCGACGACACCGCTTCGTCGAGCTCGGCGCGCACCGTTCGGTGAGACAATCGAAGTCGTGTGCTGAGTGGCTGCAGTGGCACGCCATTTCCTGAAACACGCCCGGTCCTTGTGACCGGGTTTTTTTTTTCGTCACTCGCAAACGCATGCCACCAGTGCGCAGGTTCGCGAAGGGCGAAAGCTATACGCTTTTCTGGAGCATTTCGGGTTTGCCCCTTCAACCGGTTGCGCGCGAATCGGCGCGCCGACGACGTTGCCACGCGCTTCATCGGGCGCGCGAAAGCTGTTCAATTTAGCCTTTCTTTCGGGGAATTGGCGGATGTGCCAGCTTGAACAATAGCTGCATGTCTGAAATTGCCGAAAATCCCTTTCTGAAGGTCGCGCGACTCGAAGAGAACGCGGTGCAGCTCTTTTTCGAGTCGCTGAAGCTCATCAAAGAACAGCTCGACAGCCCGAACGTTGCTGAGGTCATGATCAACTCGGCGAACAACATCTGGGTCGAGGAGCGTGGCGTGATGCGTCGCCTCGATGTCGAGTTCAATCCGGCGACGTTGACGGGCGCTATCCACTCGCTCGCTGCCTCCGTTGAGAAGTCGGCGCAGGCCGGCACGGCCCAGGGGATTATCAACGGCGGCCACAAGAATCTCCGGATCGCGACGGTGATGAAGCCGACGGCGATCGACGGCGACGCCCTCGCGATTCGGCGGCACCGTGAGACCAATCTGTCGATCAACGACTACGCGCGGATGGGCGCGTTCTCTCGTGTGCATGCGAAGCGAGATATCGATCGACCAGTTTTCCCGCCCGGCGTCGCCGACGAAGCGCTCGGCGAGGCATTCACCGCGATGGTCCAGCAACGAGCGAACGTTCTCGTCGCGGGCGGCACATCGACCGGTAAGACGACGTTCCTGAACGCGCTGAACGCGCTCATTCCCCGCGAAGAGCGCGTTATCACGATCGAAGACACGATTGAGTTGAAGGTCGACCTTCCGAACCGTGTCCGACTGCTCTCGAACCCCGACAAAGGCGTGACGACGCAGGTTCTGGTGGCGCTTTGCCTGCGCTTCCGTCCCGACCGGATCATCGTTGGCGAAGTGCGCGGTGGGGAAGCGTACGACTTAATTCAGGCACTCAGCACCGGTCACGACGGCGGAATGGGTTCGATCCACTCGAACGATGCGCGTGGCGGCCTTAGCCGCCTCGAGAGCCTCGCGATGCTGGGCATCCCGCCCGGCAGCCGCTGGGAGCTCACCGACATGCGCAAGGCAATCGCCGACTGCTTCCACTACGTCATTCACCTTCGCCGCTCGGGGGAACTGCGCCATGTGTCGGAAGTGCTGGCGATCAAGGGTTTCAAAGACGGGGACTACGTCCTCGAACGCGTTTTCTAACCACACGGGGTTTATCGATGAAGAAACACATTCAAACGGTGTGTTCGCTGGTCCGGAAAAGGGTGCGGGAAGCCGCCCACTACTTGTTCGGGCGGGGCGAGCGGCTTTCAACGTTGATCGCACTGATGCTCACGTTTGCGACGCCGGCCGCGAAGGCGGTCGATCTCGGGGATCTGGGCAATGCGGCCAACCTCGTCTGCCTGATTCAGACGTACGTGAGCGGGCCGTGGTTGTACGGGATGGGCATCGTCCTGATCATCGTTGGCGCGGTCATGATTTCGAACTCGGAAAGCAACTTCGGCAAGTTCCTCTCGACCGTGGTTGTAGGCTTGGGCCTTGCGTCGTGTGCGATCCCTATCGTCAAAAACCAGTTGAAGATCAACTACACCTGTGCGTGAGCCGAAGAAAGTTAGCCGGTCGCTTTCGCTGCCGCGCCAGATGGGCGGTGCAGATCGCGGCCTCGCTATCGCGAATGGAACGCTGACGGCGCTGCTCTGCTATAGCAGCATGACCCCGATCTATCTCGTCATCGGCATTGTCGTGCATTGGGTGCTTCGTTGGCTGTCGTCGAATGATCCGTGGTGGAAAGACGTATTGATCGTCTACAACCGATACCCGGATGTGCACGAGCCGCTGCCTACGTCTCAGGTCGCGGCCCGATTCAAACGGCCTTATGGCTTTGATCAGGAGCTTCCGTTGTGAGCGTGAATCCCAAGCGTCGCGCGATTCATGAAATCGCACCGTGGGCGACGATGGTGTCTCCCGAAGTCATACTCGACAAGGATGGCTCGCTGTTGACGCTGTACACCTTCGAAGGCGTCGACGCAGATAGTCCGAATGTCGACGACATTTCGGCGGCGCGTGACAATCTCGACCATGCGTGCAAGAACTTCGACCACCGAATCACCGCATGGTGGCGGCTGTCGCACCGACGCGTGCGTGGGCAGATCGGCGGGCGCTTCGCGTCAACGATGGACGAACGGATCGATGCGATCAACCAGAAAGCGGTGGGTAGCGGGAAGTACTTTCGCAACACCCATTCGCTTGCGCTCGCCTATACGCCCGAGACAGGGATCAACAAGCTGTTCGAGAAAGTTGCCTACCACATCACGGTAGGTGGCAAGTCGGTCCCGTTCGCGCTGATCGAGACAGTCAAGGATATGGTGCTGGCGCGTAGCGCGTTCGTGTTCGACATGGAGCGGATCACGTCGGACATCAAGCGATTCGAATCGATCCTGGATGCGTTCAAGGGCGGGGTGGCGCGACTCAAGCTGAAACGGCTGCAATTGCAGAATGCGTTGGCGTTTCTGCATCAGACGGCAAACCCCTCCGTTCCGCCGCGTCGAGTGCGCTATCCAGTGACGATGCTCGACACGCATCTAACGGAGACTTTTGTGACTTACGGGGCCGAACACATCATGTTCGAGTCGGCCTACGGCACGCGGTACGCGAAGATCATCTCCGTCAAGGAATGGATGGGATTTCAAGAGGCCGCGCTCGACGTGCTCGCAGATGTTGATGCAGAGCTCGACATCTGCGTGATGTTCCGCTTTCTGTCCGCCAGCAAGGCGCAGGCGTACATCGAGAAAATGCGCAAGTTCTACAAGTTCGCGGCATTCAGCCCCATGAAGATCCTGAAGAGCTTTTTCTCGAAGGACGAGAAGCGGGAAAGCAACGAGAACGAGAAGGGGCGGAAGATCCTTGCCGAAGAAGCGGAGAAAGCGGGCGCTCGCCTGATCGCGGATGGTCAGCAGTACGGCTTCGCGAATATTTCGGTAGTCGTCTATGGGGACACGATCGACGAGTGCGAAGACAATGCGCGCGAGGTAATTGGTCGCATCGGAAATGCCGGATTCGGCTTGATCGTCGAAAAGCGGAATCTTGCCGCAGCATGGGCGACCACGTTGCCCGGACGCTGGGATCAGCAGAAGCGCTTGCAGTTCGTCGAGACGCCTGTCGTCTCCGACATCGCGCCACTTCGTGGTGTCGCTGAGGGAAGCGAAGTCAACGAATGGCTTACGCAGCAACTGGGCGAAAAGGTCGGTCCGCTGACACTGCTGCCGACGCGCCATCGCACGTTGCAGCGCGTGTCGCTGCATCACCCAGGTGGGAAATCGCATGCGCTGATTGTCGGTCCAATTGGCGCTGGCAAGACGATCCTCCTGAACTTCCTCGTTTCGCAGACAGGTCGCTTTCGACCACGGCGGATCAAGTTCGACAAGAACCGGTCGACACGTATCCCTACGGTATTGGCAGACGGCAAGTTTGTCGACGCGACAGGCAAATTTTCTGCCGCGACGCAGGTCAATCCGCTGTCCCTGTTGGCAGACAGCCGTCACTACACCTACGTGTCGGACTGGGTTCAGATGGCGATCGAAGGTGAGGACTTCACCTGCAATCCAACTCAGCAACGCACGATCTATGAGCGCGTGGTTACGCTCGCGCAAGGCTACGGTCCCGAGTACTGGACACTTTCCTTCCTGACGACGTTACTGCCGGTCGATCTGCGTGAGCGGCTGCAGATCTGGACGAAGGGCGAAAAGAACGGTCGCTTCTTCGATCACGTCGAGGACGCATTCTCGCTCTCCGACGACCTGGCAATCGAGATGGGCGAGCTGTTCGAAAGCTATCCGGTTGCCGCGGCGCTGTTCATGGATTATGCGTTCTATCGGATTTCCCAGTGGCTGGATGGCAAGAAGCTGACGGTCATTGAGGTCGAGGAGTGCGGCTTCTTCTTCCAGTATCCGCGCTTCTATGCGCGTCTCGAGATGTGGGCCGTCACGATTCGTGGATTGAACGGGACACTCGTGATGGCAACGCAGTCGCTTGGACAGCTCGAACGCGTGCCGAATTTCGAGATTCTCAAGGAAAACATCCCGAACCTGTTCTTCTTGCCGAACCGTGATGCACGCAACAACAAGCGGCTCTATCGCGACGTGTTCGGTTTGACCGACGACCAGATCGACATGATCACCAACGGGGTTCCTAATCGGGACTACCTGTGGGTGACGCCCGACCACTCGCGGATGCTGCAGGCGCAATTCTCAAAGGAAGCACTCGCGATGCTGCGCGCCGATGGGGCGGCTCAACGCACGCTCGACAAACACCTCGCTTCCGGATCGCCGCACTGGTGTGAGGAGTACCTGCAAGAAATGCGCACCCTCGACTAAAAGGAAACACGATGAAGTTCATGCCGACCCTCCGTGCCGCTGCGTTCGCGACTTCCATGCTTGTCGCCCAACATGCGTTTGCAATAACCGTGTTCGACCCGATGAACTATGCGCAAAACGTGGTCACGGCCGCGAAAGCGGTCCGCGGCGAGATCTATCAGAACACGAACATCATCTACCAGTACCAGATGATGGCGAACCAACTGATGCAGGCTACAAACCTGAATCCGGCCGCGTGGAGGGCGGCGTACGACCAGATCACAGGGGACATCAACAAGGTCAAGAGGCTGGTCGGGACGCTCAACGGCCTTTACGGCGACCTGAAGAAGGGCGAGGAGTGGGTGACGCAGGTGCAGGGGCTCATCAGCCGGTCAGGAAAGTCGAATGCGCAATGGTTCGCGGATATGAATACGCTCGTTCAGCAGAACGACAAAGTCGCGCGGAATCTATTTCAAATGGGCTCGAACATCATGCGGCACACGGACGAGCTAGCACAACGTCGACAGGAACTGCAGTCCGAGCTTTCGATGGCGCCGACCCAACAGGCGACCGCCGAGATCACGACGCACTACCTTGATATCGTGACGAGCCAAAACTCGGACATTCTGCAGCTCAACGCGGCCAAGGCGCAGAAGGAGGCGCAGAAAGACGCACAGCAGGCCGAGGAGGACAAGGAGAAGTCCGCTGACGCGCAAAAGTTCATTACGAAGCAGCAGGCAGAGCGCGCCGCATATGGTGTCACGCAGCCATGAAGCCCGACGTAATGCGTTGTTTGTCCCGCATTGGGCTGTTCGTCTTGATCTTGGCGCTGCCGACCGTGACGAGAGCCGAGATTCTAGACGGTCTGTCACAGATGATGAGTTCCGGCTGGAGTTCGAGCTATGTGAACGGTGAGGTCGCGAAGGGCGCCATGGCCGCGATTGAAGAGATCTCGACGATTATGAAGAGCTTGATCGACCTCGCGGTGACGGTCAGTCAGTCTCTCGACAAGGACTCGGACAAAATGGCGGGCGGACTTGCCTTGATCACGGTCGTACTTGCCGCGATACGATTTGCGGCGACTCGAGACCCGATTGCGGCGTGGCAAAGCCTGTTCGAAGATCTCGCCATTCTGGGCATATTCGCATCGGTCTATCTCGCCTACGGTAGCTGGGCGCCCGGGTTTTATAAGTGGTTCAACGACATGGCGATCGCCGTCTCCGGGACCGACACACAATCGCTTCCGATGGCGATGGTGAAATCGGCCGGGTCGATCTACGACGCAGTCATCGAGGCGCTGAAAGCCGAGCATTGGTGGAACTACCTTGCCCTGCTGATCAACCTTGTGCCACTTCTGTTCGCATGGCTGTTCCTGATGGTCGCGGCGCTCGTGTTCCTCTTCTACATCTCGCTTGGGACGATTCAGATGGCGGTCGCGATCGTGATGGGCAAGATCGCCTTCGCATTGGGCATGTCCGAGTTCACAAGAGGATGGTTCAAGAGCTGGCTCGACTTCACCATCGGCGCCGGCATGTACATGGTCGTCGCCGCGATCCTCCAGCGCTTGATGACGACCACGCTCGCGACGTCGTTTGGGAACATGATCTCGAAAGGTCTGACGACGCCATTTTCGGGATCACTGGCGTTGGATATGTCGATTTTCGTGCTTATCCTGGCTTTCGAGATTCCGAAGTTCGCTTCGATGTTTGGCGGCGGCGCGAATGCAAGCGGCTCAGCGTTCAAGAGCCTGACGAAGTTCGCAACGAAGGGCATGGTGTGATGACGGACGTGCGTCTATTCAAGCCCGTCGAAGCCGGCGAGCTCACGGTTCGCAATGAACGCCGGATCGACCTCATTGCGCAGTGCGCGAACGAGTCGTCACGCGCCGAGTTCGATCGGAAGTGGATGTCATTGATTCGGCGTTGCGCGGACTGGTTTTCGTCCGTTCCGTTCAGCCCAGAGTTGTATCGCGAGCCGGCCGGCGCGTTCCGCTGGACGGTTGAGACGGCCTTCTATGCGATGCGACTCTCGGGTGGCCTGAAGTTCGGGACGAATCTGCCTTCGGAGCGGCGGCGTCGTATCGAGCCGCAATATAACTACGGTGTGTTCCTGGCCGCGATCTGCTCGGGTCTGGATGAACCGTATCGTCACTTCGAGATCGAGCGGGCGACGGACCGGCAGGTCTGGAACCCATCCGTCCACGGCGCGGTCGGGCCGTGGTTCGCCGGGGCAAGCTACCGCGTGACGCGGCGGGCGGCGCCGCTTCCCATCGAACGGATGCGGACCGGCATGCTGGCGCATGCACTAGTCGGCACCGAGCTGCTCGCCGGGCTCGACTCGGAGGTGCAGGCTGAGATATTTGGCGCGATCAATCCAACGCAGAGCCCGATGGGCGTCGAATCGCTGACCCACAAGGTCGTCCGACAGGCTGTCGCGACGGCGGTGGAATTTGACCGGAAGGCCCAGCGAGCTGTTTTCGAGCCGGTGACGTTCTCCGTGCCGTCGGCGATCCACGTGGCAGCCGAGCTCGAGCCGACGGTTGAGGCTGCGCCGGTCGCAGTGCGGTCTGCGCCCGCTCCAGCGCAGCCAGAGGCCGCTGACTCTGGGCCGGCGGCACCGGCTGCCGGTTCACCGTCTAGCCCGGCACTATTGCCGGCTGCTGTCAGGGACACCGCGACACCGGGCACTTCAGTTGCCCCAGCCGGACCGAAGGGCCCAGGGGGTCGGCAGATGGCACTCGAGCTGCCGGCGCCCTCCACTGCGCTCAATCCGATCGAGATCCGTCGCGAGCCAGCCATCGCTGCGCCAACTGAAAATCGTTTTGACGACGTGTTGAAGGGTGCGCCCCGCATGATCGCAGACTTCTTCGCGGCGCTGCGGCAGGATGTCGCGGCGGGCAAGGCGAAGGTGCGTTGGACCGATCAGGGCTTGGCGCTGTCGAAACGCACGATCGGTGGGTACGGTGTTGCGAGCGACACGCTGATCGAGCATATGCGGCGACGCAGTTTGTTGCTCGCCAACGAGGCGACCGAGGTGACGCTCGCACCGCGCATTGGTGAGTTGATTCAGGAGCGCGGCGCGTGAGAGGCTATGTCAACCACTTTCGGCCGATTTACGAGGTCCGGGCGGCGTTCGGATGGCTGGTTGCACTTCTCGTTCTGCCGTTCTTGGGTATGCCGTATGGTTGGGCGTTCGCGCTCTTCGCGCTCGCATTTGGGACGTTCCGCTCCGGTCAGGTCTGGCGCGCGCTCAAGTTCCGGATGGGGTTGTCGACGAAATGGTTGACGACGCTAGCGGTGCCCACGTTGCTCGCGATTCAGGCGCGCATGCGGGTTGAGGCCAATGCAATGTACCTCGGCACCGGGTTCGAGTGGACCCAGAAGCATTGCCAGATGGCCCACGACATCCTCCGGATGCCGACCACCGAGATCCCAGGCCTACCGAGGTGGCTGCCGAAGACCAAGCCCGGGCGAGCCTTCGAGGAGATGATCGAGAAGCTCTTCGCGCCAAAGGACAGCATCAGGGATCGAACGCCGCAGGGCGCGTCATGGATTCACGGTCTTGAGGCCAACAAAGGCCATGTACCGTTCCACTACAAGGCGATGGGCGGTCATACTGCGGTGGGCGGCACCACCGGCGCCGGGAAGACCCGCACCTATGAAGTGATTTCGACGCAGGTCATCCATTGCGGTGACGTGCTGATCGACATCGATCCGAAGAACGACAAGGAGTGGAAGGCACGCGCGGAGCGAGAGGCGAAGCGAACTGGCCGGAAATTTCTCTACTTCAACCAAGCGAAGCCTTCTGAGTCGATCCGTCTCGAGCCGCTGGATAGCTGGTCGCAGCCGTCGGAAATTCCAAGCCGCATCGCGCAGTTGATGGAGGAGGGGCCGTTCCGCGATTTCGCGTACCTCTTCATCAGCCGCTCGGTGAACGGCGAACTGTACATCGGCGACAAACCGAACCTGCGCTCGATCCTGAAATACGCTCAGCTCGGCATCGATCCGCTCCTGGAGAAGGCACTGAGGCGCTTCTTCATCGAGAGCGGGTTGACCGACTGGGAGGAGTTGGTCACAGCTGACACCGTCAAGATCGCAAACAAGCCGGGTTCCACGCGCGTCGACGCGATGATCTCGCTGTACCAGGCACGCTTTGGTGCGAACGATCGCGGACACGAGGCGATTGACGGGCTGATCGCGACGCACGTGCACGATCGCGAGCACTACATGCGGATCATCGCTTCGGCGCTGCCACTGCTGCAAATGCTCGCGACGGGCGAAACCGGACTGATGCTCGCGCCGAAGGTCGATGATTTCGAGGACGAGCGCGAAATCTGGACGATCGAGAAGGTCATTCGCCAAAAGGCAGTTCTCCACATAGGTCTTGACTCCCTGTCGAACAGCATCGTGGCGAAAGCCATCGCGTCGATGATCCTGGCCGACGTGTCGGCCGTGTGCGGCTCGATCTACAACTTCTACGACAAGCCGCCCGAGGTGGTGCTGATCATCGACGAGATCGCGGAAGCGATAAACGAGCAGGTGATCCAGATCCTGAACAAGGGCCGCGGAGCGGGCTTCAAGGCATTCGTGGCCTTCCAGACACGCGCTGACCTCGAAGCCAAGCTGGGGAATGCCGCAAAAATGCTGCAGGTTTTGGGGAACCTGAACAACCAGATCATCTTACGCTTGGAAGATACCGACACGGCTGAGTGGTTCTCGCAGAAGGTGGGGGAGACCGCGATTCGCAACCTGATCGTCTCAAGCAGCACGAGCAAGGCCAGCGAAGGCCACGTCGGCGAGTTCACCGGCTCGGTGACGCGGTCGCAGCAGCTGGAGGCGGTTCCGTTGATACCGACTCGCCTGATACAGAGCCTGCCGAACCTGCAGTACTTCATGCGGATTTCAGGCGGCGCGGTGTACCAGGGACGTATTCCAATTCTTACAGGCTAAACAACCAAGCATGTCTGCCGTTTTCAAAAAGATCATTCGCGAGCACAAGCTGTCCGCCCACCTGACCCCGGTGTTCACATTCGCTCCCGAGCTCGAGCTCGTGTGTGCGCGCGTGGCGGAGTTCGTCGGTGAGCACTTCATCGGAAAGGCGGAGCCGCTCGTCAAGGAGATGTTCGTGGACGCACTCACTGCGTTCAAACGCGTACGCAAGACCGGCGATCCGCATGTTGCGTTCATGCAAGGCCTGTTCGCATCCGCCCATATGCTGTATGCGCGGCGCTTCGTCGTGCGAGATGGCGAGCGCTTCCATGTCTGGTCGCCCATGTTCGAGCCCGTGACGGCGTTCGAATTGCGTCACAAGCTAACGCCGCAGATGGTCGAAGAGCGATGTCCGGAAAACATCAGCCAGCGATCTGCGGCGTTCCAGCTCGCAGCGCGCGCACTGACAGGCGAAACCTTCCGACTTTACTTCGAGGAATACGATGTCGCTCACGCCTTTTCTGATTCGGACGCTGACTCGGCTTGACGAGCACACCGTGCGCCGGGCGATGTCCACGGCTGCGGCCCAGGACGATCCGGCCGCGAGGCCGCCCGCGGAGTTTCAGAAGGGGGCGAATGCGATGGCGTATGCGCTGGCGATGTTCATCCACCGGCGACCGGTGCACTTCTACCTCGGCCTGTTCGGTTTGATTGCGCTACCGATCTCGTTGATCGGTGGGATTGTGGGAGACTTTTATGGCCGGTAGTCGGTTTGTCGGGCACATCAAGATGTGGTTTTTCTTTGTGCCATTGCTCTCCGTGGTGCTCATGCCGGCCGCGCCCGACTCGTCCCTGTTCGAGATCTCCGACACCGAAGCCGAATCGGTCGTGGCGAGCCTAGGAGAGGCTCGGACAGTGGACGCCATTGAAGCGACGAATCGTGTGTTCAAGCGCTACTTCGTCGAAACCGGGCTGGTGCAGGCATCCATGGAATCCACCGGAGAGTCGCAGATCGAGGACGGTGGGGTCTCGAACTTCGCCAATCGGTGGGTCCACAACTTCTGGCACCTTGTGTACCGGATGATCTATCGGCTCACTGTGATGAAGTACTGGTTGCTCGGCACGCTCGTGTTCTGCGTCGCGATGTTCATTGACGGGACAGCGCGTCGCAAGGTACGGGCGGCGGCCGCCGGCTACGTTAGTCCGCTGTCGTTCCATCTGGCCGGGCACGGGATTTTGCTCGTATTCGGCGTGGCGTTCACGGTGTTGATCGCCCCGGTACCGCTCCTTGCGCCGTACTGGTTGGCGATTGCCGGATGCCTCGGGGCGTTGCTCTGGAAAGCCGCATCTTCGTACCAGTAGTCCCGGAAAGCTCCAAGTTTCCGTATAGCTTTTTGCCGAACGGCCCACAACCGGTTGCGAGATTCGTGATCGCCGTTACGAGAAAATGATCGTCGAAATCGCTGACGATTCGGTCGAATTTGCCTTGCGGCCCACGTCACAATGACCCACGGTCTACGGTCCTCGGAAAGCTCGACTCCCCGTAGAGCTTTCAGCCTGGCCCCCTCTCCGGAGGGGGTTTTTTTCGTTCAGCGCCACGGGCTCGCATCGAAAGCCGCGTGAAATCGTTCACGTTTCGGACATCCGCGGAGGTATAGGGCCGCAAGAATAGACGCAAGCCGCGCGTGCGGTTGTTCAACCATAAAGGATCCACATGAGCACGATCAATGAAGAAGCGCACGTCGAAAATGCAGCGGCGGGCGGGGTTACCGAGGACTTGCTGCCGGTCGTAGGAGATGCTGCGGGTGAGGTGGACGGCGTCCCGCCGGCTGGCGACGGCCAGCCGACGACGGACGGCGCGGACGACGGTGAAGTTGAGCGGGAGCTCGATGAGATGGAGCACTCCGCCGCTGTTCTGCAGCGCGAAGGGCTGATCAGCGCGTCGGAGGCGGACCAGAAGCGAGAGGAGGTGGCGCGTACGCGTATGCTGTTCCGCAATCTGCCGCCCGAACAGCGGGTGCGGATCATTCAGCGCCGGCGCGAGATCGGCCGCGACCTGATGAACAAGCAACTGTCCGGTGCGGCAGTTGTGACCGCGAAGGTCACGATGAAGCATACGCGACTGAAGCCGCTGTTCGAGCAATGGTGGCCGTACTTGAACCGGATGACGATCAACATGCAGCGCTTCGGCCGTGCGACGTACGGCGCGAACGAGCAGGGGATCGTCAGCACGTGGTTCGAGAAGCAACTGGAACAGCTCGAAGCCTATGTGAACGAGCAGCTCGACGTCGCGCAGGGCTTCCGGGAGAGGACGGAAGCGGAAATGCGCGAGCGCGGTGAGACGGTATTCGCACCGACCGTTACGAAGCCCTCGCTCGATATCGAAGTGGAAGCGTATTCGCGGTTCTCGATGCGCCTGCTCGCTGTGATCCTGAAATTCGACCAGGTGATGGACCACTTCGACTTCCTCGTCTGGAACGGGATTCGAGACCAGTCCGACGTCGACGACGAAACCGCGCGCTTCCTGCGCAAGTTTCACCCGGTTGGCCTGCGTGGGTACACGACGCACCTGAAGCTGATGAACACCGTTCGCGGTAACTGATCGGGAAGACCAGTGCCATGCTCGACGAGTTGAATCCCCAACAGCGCGAGGTGGCACTTCTGCGCCGCCACTGCCTCGCGATCGCGTGCCCGGGCGCGGGCAAGACCAAGATGAGTGCGACGAAGGCAGCATGGCTGCTGCAAGATCCGACGGCAGTGGTTGGTGCCGTGACCTTCAGCAAGGACGCGGCCGTCGAGCTGCGCGAGCGCATTCTCTCGCGGGCGCCGCCTGATGCAAAGCGCCGGCTGATCGCTGGCACGTTCCACTCGCTCGCGTTCAAGCAGCTTCAGCGGCCCGGCCGTGGCCGTCCCGACATCGCATCCGAAGGGGATCGTCTCGGGTTGCTCGGACGAGTGCTCGCGGAGCTTGGGTATGGCTGGAAGGCCGAGGAGGCCGTACCGATCATCGAGCGGATCAAGACAAATTTCGGCCGGGCGGACGAAGGATCGGCCGAAGCCGCGCTCTATGCCGCCTATCAGGACGCGCTCGAGCGCAATGGGAAGATCGATTTTCAGGACATGCTGCGCCTTGCGGTCGAGGGGATGCAGCGCGACCACATCAAGCCCTACCGCTTCAGCGACCTGCTCGTCGACGAGTTTCAGGACACGGACCCGTTGCAGTTTCGATGGGTCGAACTGCACGCGCGCGCGGGCACGCATGTCACAGTGGTCGGCGATGACGACCAGAGCATTTATGGCTTTCGGGCTGCGCTCGGCTTCCGCGGGATGGAGAACTTCGCCAGCACGTTCGAGGCCCAGCGCGTGGTACTCGGGAGCAACTATCGCTGTCATGCAGAGATCCTGGCGGCCGCCGACCGGGTCATCCAAAACAACGTCGATCGCATGCCGAAAGTCCTCCATGCCGCACGGGGCGCTGGCGGCGCGGTCGCAGCGCGACGATTCGACGACGAGTATAGCGACGCCGTGGCCGCAGTTGAGGCGCTCCAACCGAAGCTTGCGGCCGGCGCCACGTGCGCGATTCTCGCGCGCACGAACCGAATCCTCGACCCGATCGAGTCCGTATGTCGGTCCCATGGCGTGCCATACTACCGCGCGTCGGGTGGATCGGTACTCAACAAGCCGCAGGCGGCGCTGATGTGCAACCTCCTGCAGGTTGTTGAGGGTCACAAGCAGAACGGTGTCGACGCCGTCCTGGGCTACATGGGCATGAGCTCCTATGATCTCGGGGCGTTGCACAAGCGCATGGGTGCGGCCTTCGTCCAGCTGCAAAAGCAGGAACTGCTAAGCCTCGGGCTGCGCGACGAAACGGCGACCGCGTACCGCGCCTTCATGAAGCGGCTCAGCGAGTGGCAGGCGCTTTGCCAGCGGTCGTTTCATTCGCTCGCACTCGAAGGCGTCTACGAGTGGATGATGACTTACGCCAGGGGGGATGTCGCGATTCGGGCAATCCAGTGCACGTACGACGTGATCAGCCGGCTGAACGGCCCGTTCACCGAGCGTATCGAGTTTCTGAAGCGAGACAACAACACGCCGGGCGATGGTGTGCTCGTGCTCACCACGATGCACAGCTCGAAGGGGCTCGAGTACGACCACGTGTGGATCAGCCGATCCGAGGAGGGTGTGGTGCCGGACGACAAGAGCCCGGAGTCGGAGGAGCGGCGCCTTTTCTATGTCGCCATGACGCGAGCTCGCGATAGTCTGACGATCTCGTCGATCAAGAAGAACCCCGTATCGCGGTTTGTGATCGAGTCGGGGATTGAACGGAAATCGGCCGCATGAAGCGGCCGCCGATCTTGGTCATGACGTCGGTAGTGCCGCAGTGTCGGAGGTGTCGGTGAGCGACGTAATTACCGTCGGCGCGTCGACCACCAGTTCGCGCGGGACGCGCTTAAGCTGACCGTTGAGAGCAGCTTGGGGACCGAGCCGGATCGTGCCGCAATAGAAGACGTTCCCGAGCACGCGGCCGTTGATTTCCAGCGTGCCGCGCGCGTGGACGTCGCCTTCCACCAGACCGTCGATTCGGACGAGTTCGCCCTGCACCTTTCCTTTGACGATGCCGCCGGTACCGATGTGCAGCAGGCCGGCGGTTGAAATGATGTCGCCGTTTGCGATGGCGAAGACGCTCAGTCCGTGATCGAGGATCATGCTGCCTTCGACGACCATGCCGGCCATGAGGACCGTCACGTTGTTCGGTTTCGTTTTCAAGGAGTGCGCTCTCAGAATAGTGGAACGTCGCCAGTCTTGGCGGGCGTCGAGGGTATCGGGGTGTGTTCAGCGTTCGCCGGTTCGGTATGCTTTGCGGGCGCTGTTGCCTCGGCACTGGCCTCCGCCTGACGCTGACGAGCGGGCGCGCGGTGGATCTGGTGCGGTGCGGGCTTCGGTTGGGCGTTCTGCTGGACAGCCGGCGCGGGTACCGCGGACGCTGATGCCAGCGAGGCCAAGGGTGCCGGCGCGTACTGGGCCGGTGCGGTTGCGGCGGGCTGCTGGCCAGCAGCTGGAGCCGAAGCGGCACGCGAGGCACGAATCGGTGATGCAGCGGCTTTGTCGAGATCGGACATGGGCGTTGGCGTTGCGGGGTTCGCAGACGCCGGCGAGCTGACCGGCTCAGCCATGTGCAGCACTTCGGTGTTAATGCGCGCCAGGCTGGCCGCGGCGCGCTGGGCTGGCTCGGCAAAGTCCGCGTCTGTGAGCGGCCGCTTCGAACCCGGTGGGGCCGCTGCAGATGCGGCGGCTTGCACCGGGGCAGTACTCGGGCCTTGCAACGTGGTCGGGGCAACGTGCGCGACGGCTTGCGGTGGGTGTAGGACGTGCCAAAGCTTCGCGGCACCAATACCCGCGAGCCCGGCGCCCAACGCAAATGCGAGGACGATGGCAGTCGGCCGGCCGAACCGGCGACAGGTCAACGCGAATCGTGCGGTGACGCGCTCGCGCGTCGATCCCTGCCCAATCGGGGTGGGCAGTGCCCGCACGTGGCTGGCGACGTCGATAACGACGGGTTGCGACGAGTATTGGGCGTGCAGCGCCTGGATCTCTCGAATGTCCAAAATTTACTCCGTGGGTGATCGGGACGTCGCGACATGATGAGAATGTGCGGCGGGCTCTTGACGAGCTTATTCACCAGACGACGATGTCAAGATCCGGTCTGGTGGTGTCGCAGGGGCGATTGCGTTAGCCGCGACCGGTGCCGTCGGCGTCGTAACGGTCGTTATCAGGGATACACACGGTTCTCACGTGTACGATGCGGCCCTCGGCATTCTTGAGAATGTTGGCGCGGTCCTGCGGCGTGATCTTCTCGGCGAGCTGGGCTTCCATCGTTGCAGTGAACAGGCGGTCGTACTGGGTCAGGCACCGGACCAGCAGGCCGGCGAGCGGGCGCGTCACCTTCAGTTCGATTTGCTCGTACGGAAACGTCAACGACCGCGCGTTGTGCCGCTCGACCCATGCAGTGGCCTTACGCATCCAGTCCGCGGTATCTCGCAGGGCAGTCTCGAGCGCTCGCACCTTGCCGCCGCGCGCGACGGTGATTTTGGCGGCGCAGAAGTTGTAATCGCTGCGGATGAACGTGCGTGCAAAGATCGAGCTGTAGTGCAGGATCGTGACGGCATCGGAGTCCGGGACGATCCTGTCGATTCGGCTGTCACTCGTTAGGCGCTGGATTGGCTTCAGGCCTGTTGACGTGGCAAGACGAACCGCCGGCTCTGCGTCGGAGGGAGTGGTATTTCGCGTGGGCGTGACAGGTTGCTCGCGCCCTTCGTGCGGTGGTTCGAGAACGGCAGACATGATTTTTTCGGGTGGTCTCTCTCATTGACGATTCTGAGTGAGGCGCCCGATGTGAGTACCGGCAAAAGCGTGGCTGTTTTCGTGAGCTTTTCGGGGATTGCGCGCCGCGATATTCGCGATACTGACTCTACTTCTCGCGTCGCTGACGCATCGACCTTGACTTCGCTGGCCGAAGTCCATCTTTTGTACAAGCCGTGCCAATGGGCATGCTCCGACTGGTTGGCAACCAGTGTGGAATTCCTTTCTGATGAGCGCCTCGCCCGCGCTCCCCATTTCAGTCATGAAACTCGTCGCTCGCCGCATTCATTTGCGCAGCGGCGTCGTTCGAACCCGGACAACGGGTGTCTCTCTCCAGGCCTCTGCCTCGGGTAGAACGACTGTAGTCGACTGAGCCGTGATCCTGCGGCGGAATGGCACTTCCGAAAATGGGCTGTAGCGCAGCGTGACCATGCTGTGCGAGGACGACCTAACGTCCTCTATTTGAGCCGAACGGCTCCCTGAGCACCACGTCCCCGGAAGGGACGTGGTGCTTGGGTCATTTCACCGAATCCACAAAGCGCGTTCCTCTGCCGAGGAATGCGCTTTTTTTCGTCCTTTTTTGTCCTGGAGGTAGGTGTGCTTCCCAATCGTCTCGATTCCCGAATCGCCGACGTGATCAGCCAGACGATCGCCGAAGAAAGGTCGGCCACCGACACGACGTCACCCGCATGGCGGGCGCGTTGTGAGGTGGCACAAGTCGCGATGTTCACCGACTCCGACCGCCGGATTTTTCTGTCCAGTATCGCCCATCGCCGCGGAGAGGCGGCCGCGCACGCACTCGAGCAGTCGGTGGATGCGTTGCGCGCACAGGTGATCATCAAACTTGCGAGGAGGAATTCATGAATGCAGTAGTCAGTATGGTCGGCGGCACGGTACGAAGTGTTGTCGAAGAGCGGGCCATGCGTCCGCCTGTGATCGGGAAAATTAGGCCCGGTATCAAAGTGTTAACGTCGAGTGCTCGAAGTAATCCGGACGCGGTTGCGCTGTATGAATCGATGGTTGCCGCCGGCGACTCATTCGAGACGATCGGCAAGGCGATCGAGTCGCGTTGCCGGCTCAAGCATTCGTTGGCACCACGAAACACCGATTACTTCACCTGCCGGCGTTCGGATTTCAACAACCCGGAAGTCGCCGACGAGATTCTCAGGCTGTACGGCGAGGACCGCGGGCAGGGTGTCAGACTATACCGCTTCCCGGTGTTGTTCGCTTTCAACGATTGGATGCAGAACATCCCCAACGAAATGGCGGCGTGGGGATCGAGCGGTCGCAAGTACTTCTCGCAGTACGGACTCGACGGCCTTCGATACTGCAAGACCTACGCAAAGGTCGAACGCGATCCGCGTGCACAACGCGCGGTTCGGCATTTCGGCGGCCGCGACGTGATCTTCCGTCAGGACGGCCCGATCCCCGATGGTATCTGCAACCCCGAGCAATGCCCGCAATACCAAGGCAGGCAGTGCAACCTCGGCGCACACTTCGTCTTCGCCATTCCCGACATCAAGGGACTGGGCCTGATCGAACTCCCGACGAACTCGATCTACGTGCTGCAAAAAGCGTACGCGGCGATGAAGACGGTCCAGCTGGCGCGCGGCAAACTGACCGGTACCCGGTTCTGGATCTCGAAGCGGGAATTCGAGATCACGCGGATCAATGAGGCGGGCGAAGCGGTGCGTCAACCTCAGATGCTGACTGTGCTTGATGCGGATATCGACATAGGTGCGTTGCTTGACGGTGCGGAGGAGGCACCGTTGGCGATCGAAGGTGCGGCATCGGTCGCACAGCCCGACGCTGGCGGCACCGTGATTCAGCTTCATCCGACAGAAGGTGAAGACGCCGCCGTGGATGCTGATCAAGTGAAAGTCGGTGACCGCCCGCCCGAGTCGATGGAGGAGAAGCGCCACCGCATGCAGGACCTGCTGCAGCGCCTTCGCTTCGGTGACGAAGAGCGGCGCCGAGCCTTCCGCATCTATGGACACTTTCAGTTCGGTCGTGGCTGGATCGAGCGGGCCGCAGACGTCGACAAGATGATCGTGCGGCTGACGAACGCACTCGAGGATACGAGTACGCTCGATCGCGAGATCGGCGAGGCGCTCGAGGCTCACCGCAACTCGTAACAACTTCCCCATTTTGCCGACCCTTCGGGGTCGGCGCTTTTTTCTGATACCGCGTTTCAGAGAGTCCTTCAGCAAAGCGATTTGCTCAAGTGCTTTCGGCCGCGTGACTCACGCATCGAAATTGTCCGCGTAAGCGGCCATCTCTTGCCCCATCCCCTTTTGGAGGACCCTATGCGCCGGATCGGCAACATCACGGCGTTTTTCGGCGCCGCCGACGTGTTCAGCAATTGGCCCCCTTGCCGCTTCACGTATCACGAAGTGACGTTCAACTGCGGCGAGCAGTTCGTGATGTACGCGAAGGCGTTGCTGTTTGACGATCACGCAACTGCCGCAGCGATTCTTGCATCGACGTCACCGCGGGAGCAGAAGCGCCTCGGTCGTTCGGTGAATGGCTTCGACGATGCACGTTGGGTGCAGGTTCGCGAGTCCATCATGTTTGTCGGCTGTCGCGAGAAGTTTCGACAGAACGAGGACTTCGCGTCGGCACTGTGCGCAACCGGAATGTCAGTCTTGGTCGAGGCGAGCCCGTATGACCGGATCTGGGGCGTCGGGCTCGGCGAACTCGACCGCCGCATCGCTGATCCGTCCGCCTGGCAGGGGTTGAACCTGCTCGGCAAGGCGCTCATGCACGTGCGGGACGCGCTTTCTCGGTCGTAACTTTCCTTCTTGCGTCGGATGTCGGCGTAGACCTATCTCTGGCTGCCTGCGGGCGGCCATTTCTTTTTCTGGAGGCGTTGATGGAGATCGCGCATTTTTCTGACCTGCATTACTCGCCGGGAAAGCTCGACGAGGCGGACAGGTGCTTCTCGCACGCGGTAGGTGACGCTATTGCGCGCCAGGCTGACGTGGCGGTGATCAGTGGCGATTCGACCGATCATCGACTCGACGCGCATTCGCCGGCGCTCCATGCGCTCGCGAAGCAAGTGCACCGGCTTGCAGAAGCGATGCCGGTTCTCATGCTTCAAGGCACGTTTTCGCATGAGCCGCCTGGTACGCTGACCAACTTCTCGTTGATGGGGGCGCGCTATCCGGTGGCAATCGCGGACCGGCCTTGCCACGTGGCACTCGTCGACGGTGAATTCTGGTTCTCACAAGGACCGGTGTTCAACGATGACGAGCTTCGTGACGCGATCGACAGCGGTGCCGACGTGATTTTCACGTGCCTGCCGACCATGAACAAGGCGGATCTGGCCCTGCGCGTTGGCGCGTTGGCGGCGTCGACAGATCTCGGTGACTCGCTGGCGACCTTTCTTTCTGCAGCTGGCCGGTTCAATGCCCGCGCGCGGGCCGCTGGTGTGCCGACCGTCGGTGTGTCGCACGGGACGGTCAACGGGTGCGAGACCGAGCACGGTGTCACGATGGCGGGGTTCGATCACGAGTTCAGCCTCGGTGCACTGTTTGGCGCGGAGTGCTCTGCGTTCATGCTCGGACACATCCACAAGTATCAGACGTGGGAGCGCGAGGGGCGCGTCGTAGGCTATCCCGGATCGGTCGGACGGTTTCATTACGGCGAGCTCGGCGACAAGGGTTATCTGACGTGGGACGTGTCGGCTTCCGAAGCACATGCCACGTTGATCCCAACACCGTCTCGCGAAATGGTCTCCATCAGCTTCGATGGTCCACCGGACGCGGACGAGCTCGCGGTACTCGCGGCGGCATCGGCCGGAAAGTTCGTGCGTATCCGCTGGCAGATCGACGAAGAGCATAAGCAACTGGTCGACCGTAAGGCGATCGAAGCGATGTTCTCGACGGCCGCTGGCGTGAAGCTGGAGCCGCGTGTGCTTCCCGTCATGCGCAGCCGCGCGGAAGGGATCAGCACGGCACCGACTATCGATGCGAAGGTGACCCGCTGGTGTGAGTTGGCGAACGTCGATGCTGCTCCCTTAGTGGATCGGCTCCAACTGCTCGAGTCCGGCGACCCGGAATCGGTCGCGCAAGCGATCCTCACGCGTCTCGCTGTTGCCGAAGAACCGGCAGATGAGCGGACTGGTGCGCTTGAAATCGCATCGGTGCAGTCGCCTGCCATATCGGTGATCACAGGTCCTGATGCTTCATTGGGCGCTGGCGAGCTGTCCTGGCTTACCGACGATCTGTTCGCGGCGTAATGCCGCTCAACGACGAAGCGTTTCCGTCCATTCGAACACAGCCGTGTTCCGATAGCCCGCGTGGTTATCGAAACAAGGTTCCCCCCGCGCCCGTTGGCGCATCGAACGCAGCATCGCTGCATCCATTTTCTTTCTACCCTGACGGGATGTGTTCCCCGCCAGGGGCGCACTCCGTCTCAATTCTTGAGTGTGCTCATGTTTGGTCTCTATCCTGCTGGCGTCCGTTGGGCGCAATCCTATACCGCGTCCACCGACGCCAAGTCGTTGCAGAGGCGCCTCGTCGACCACGGCGGGTGCACTACAGCCCTCTTTCATCAACCGTTCGGTGCTCAGCGCGGCGCCGTCATCGCGCAACGCGATGGCCTGTTCGTCCTGACCCATGTGATCGAAGCCGACCAGGCTGAGATCGTGGTCACGCCAGGCGTCGAGCTGCAGAACCTGCTCTGGTCGTTCGACTCGGGCTACTCGGGTCAGTGGTCCGGCCGCGAGCTGCAAATCCTCACGGGTTGTCCCGATTGGGACTCGATGCTCAAGCAGACGTCGGACGCGTTCCGTCGCCTCTGTGGGACGGTGCAGGCTGCCGTCGATGGCACGTTGGGCAAGCCGGCTTCCCGGCCCGAGCCGACGCTTACGATCGACGACGATGATGTGCCGTTCCTGCCGGACGACTATCTGCAGCCCATCACGCTCGCGGAGATCCAGTCATGCGACCACTGAAACTGTTGCTCGAAGGGTTCTATGGCGTGCGGGACGGGATGAGGCGCGACAGCGTCGAACTCGACCTGGAGTCATTGCCCAACGGATTGATTGCGTTGACGGGCCAGAACGGCGCCGGCAAGACGACGATCATGGACAACCTCCATCCGTACCGGATCATGCCGTCGCGCGCGACGAAGCTCTCGGTCGATGCGTTCTCGTACTGGGATCACGTCTGCGGGGCGCAGGCGCGCAAGGAATTCGATTGGGAGCATGATGGCTTGCGCTATCGGTCGACCTTCGCATTTCGGAAACCCGGCAAGACTGGCAAGGCGGACTACTTCCTGTTCTATCGCTCGACAGACGGGGAATGGCGGCCGGTATCGCTGCCAGATGGCACCGTGTCGGATGGCAAGGGCGAAACCTACGATCGATGTGTTGACGCGATCTGCGGTTCGCTCGAGTCGTTCTTCACGAGCGTGTTCTCGGCGCAAAACCGCCGGCCGCTCGCGTCGTACGGAGCGAGCGAGATCAAGGCGTTACTCGCTGAACTGCTGAAAATTGATCACCTCCGCGCGTTGTCGACGAAAGCGGCAGACGTCGCAAAGGTGCTGGCCCGGCAACTCGGTGTGGTGCAGCAGGATCTCACCGCATTTTCTGGAAAGCGTGAGCGCGCCGATCAAATGCGCAATGCGATCGCAACGGACGTTTCGGGGATCGGAACCGCACGCGAAAAGCGCACTGCGGCCCAGGTCGAGATCGCTGCGCTAACTCAACAGCACGCCGTGCTGGCAGCCAAGCAACGCGAAAACGCGGGTGTTGCGGTGCGGCTCGGGGAACTGGGCACGCGTCGCACCGAGCTGCAGACATCGCTTGATGTGTTGGAGCGGGATGGGCAAGCGGAGCAGAAGCGGCTTTTGCAGCGTGCGACGACGATTCGTAACACGATAGCCGGCCATGCAGCAGTTGTTCGGCAGCGTGAGTCCATTCTTGGCGCCGCGGCGGATCGCGACGATGCACAGCTTCGGCTCAGTAAGGCCGAAGCACAGATCGAACCTTTGCAGCGCGCGATCGACGAGCTTGACGCGAAGCGACTACGGGCAGTGACGGTCGGATCGACGCTCTCCAGCCTGCAATCGGAGGGGACGACCAAGGCCGACCTGATCAAGACGCTGACCGAGCAATCGGCGGTCATCGGATCGGTGCCGTGTGCAGGGATGGATATTCACGCGTCGTGCCCGTTGCTCGCGCAAGCGAGAAGCGCAGCCCAACAAGTGGATGTCCAGACCATCTCGTTGAATGAACTTCGGACCCGGTACCGCGGCCACAAGGCGGAACTGGATCAACTCGCGCCGGCTGTCGAGGCGTTGTCTGCGAAGCGTGCAGAACTGCAGTGCGTCAATGCGGAAATTGCGGCGGCCCGGCAGGCACTTCAACGTGCAATCGAACTTGCTGCCCGAAAACCGTTGCTCGATGCAGCTCAAACCGGGGTGCAACAGGGCCAGGCGGAACTCGAATCGCTCGATGTTGAGCGAGGCGAGGCGTCGAAGCGTCGGGAGACGGAGGCGGCGAGGCTCAAAAGCTTGTTGCGGGAGGTTGAAGCGGAGGTTTCGCGCCTGGCTGCGGTTGATGTGGCGCAAGCGATTTCCGACGTCGACCGGTTGTTGGCCGATCAACGCGAGATCTGCACTGGGCAGGATGCAACGATCGAAGCTTTGATTCGGAGCCAGGCCACCGGCGAAGCGACGCTTGCGGCACTCGAACGCGAGCTGGACGGCTTCACCGGAACGCAGGCACTCGCTGAACGGATCTCGGACGAGATCGCGAAGTGGAAGCTGTTGGCGAAAGGGCTGGGCAATGACGGCGTGATCGCGCTGACGATCGACGACGCGGGCCCGGCGCTGACGCAGACGGTGAACGACCTGCTGCTTGCGTGCTACGGCCCGCGGTTCACGGTCGAGATCCAGACGCAGCGCACGTTGGCCAACGGTGAAACGCGCGAGGGTTTTGAGATCCTCGTGCACGACGCCGATAGCGACAGCAGCAAGGCGGTCGGCGTGATGTCCGGTGGTCAGAAGGTGTGGATCAACGAATGCCTGACACGCGGTGTCGCCCTGTACAACGCGGGTAACGCGGGACAACCGTACGAGTCGCTCTTCAGCGACGAGTCGGATGGACCGCTAGATCCCGATCGCAAGGTGCAGTTCATGCGTATGAAGCGAGAGGTTCTGCGTTTGGGCGGGTACACGCGAGAGTTTTACATCTCGCAAACGCCCGACCTGATCGCGGAGGCCGATGCGGTCATCGATGTAGCCGCACTCGCGAGGTAGTGCAGCACACATTTTTCACCCTGGCGGGGACCGTTCCCCACAGGGGCGTTCCTCGCCTTTTTTCTTTTCGAGGAACGCAATGAAACTGAAGTCCAATTCTGCTGCTCTGCATCGAAGCCTGACGGTTTCGGTTCGCCCGAAGCCCATCCGCATGGGTACGGAGCACGTCTACGAGCTGAACGGCTCGCGGCTGCGCGACGTGCTAGTTGATGGGCGCTGGGTGACGGTGGCGGCTACGGCTATCGTCGCGTCCTGAATCGTCGACGGAGGAACGTTGGATGAACGGGATGACGAACCTGGTGATGCTGTTGATTGCAATGCACGGTGGCTCGGAGCCGCCGGCGCCGGCCCTGCGCTACGCGGTGGCTTCGCAGGCCGTGAATAGGCGGCCGCCTATGAAAACGGACGCGGTCATCTGCAAGGATGGCCAAGTCCACACTTTTCCCGCAGGGCACCCCAAACCCTGCATCTAATCCCCTGACCAGCGGCCCTGCTCTCGCAAGAGAGTGGGGCCCTTTTTTGCGTGGGCAGGGGGCACTCGTTTACGTGAACAGATCGTCCGCTTCTAGTATTGCCCCAGGGGTGATTGCCGAGCGTGCGGCATCGGGTGCCGTCGTCATGGATACAGGCGTCCACCTGATAGCAAGTGGATAGTCAAGCCGGTAACGAGAAGGGTAAGGCCCGACACCACCTGCATGTCGTGCGGCATGCCGAGCTTCCCGATAAATTCCAGGTGCGAAATCGTTCCAGACACGAAAAGCACAACACCAATCAACGTAAGGACGACGCAGGCGATCTTCATTCCCATTCTGTTTTCCTTTCATTCATCACGTTGTGGTCAACGGCCCCGAACTACCACAGCATAGCGAATCGGACAGGCGTCACGATTCATCGGCGGTGGTATGTGGGTTTCCCGAGGCGCCATGCAGTCAAGCTCCATAGACCGCAGCGGCTATATGTATGTATCGGCGTCTTCCGATGAATCTTTAGCCTTATTCGTCGCATCCAAGCCACGTGCGGGAAAGTGGGTGCTGCGGCCGTGGGGTTTGGTCCAGCACGGTCGCGATTGCCCGTTTCCGCCTATCTGGAATCGAACCTATTACTCGCCGGACTGGTTGCTCAGAATCAAGGCAAGGTCTTCGTCCGGTGGCGTTGGCGTGGCGTGCGCAGTATGGATGCGAGCTTTACCGACCACGAGATGTCGTGAATCGATTGAGATTCTCTCGATATGACGGCCCCGTGCAGCACGCTCTGGCGTTTGCTGATGTGGATAACCTCGATGAATGTAGTCTTCGAGGTCAGGCTCGGGGAACACGACGTGATGTACGCCACCTTCACTCAGGACCACGCAGAGCATTTCAAACGGGATCCCCGTGAGCTCGCGATCGGCGAGGCGATTGAGGATCGCGTCACGCGTATGGTGATCTTCTGTCAGGACGCCCTTTCGGCCCTTGTGGTTGTCGATCTGAACGATGACCTGGCTCGACTCGGGATGGCAAGTGAGGAACCTGTATCGGCAAACCGCGATACCACCGTTCTCGAAGTAGAGAAGGTCGGTATAGCTTGTTACGTTATCCATATAAATTCTCCGATAGCAAAGAAGCCAGCAACAGTGCTGGCTTCTTCAGGCTATCGATGCGACGGAGAAGTCAAGTCTCGTCGCTGTTTTGCCCTTGCGGCGAGGGATGGAGTGTCGCGCGAATGCGGATCACGGTCCGTTGGCTGGTGAGGCCCAGCGAGTGCATGACGTCATCGTTGTTCCGGCCAGCGAGCAGTTGGCGCCGGGCGTAGGTGTTGCGTAGGGTGCGCGGGCTCATGTCTGGTACGCGTATGTCGAGCGCCAGCAGTTCATCGCGAACGATCCGGCCGAGCATCTCGTCCGTCATCGGGCCGCCGGCGCGGGGCGACGGGAACAGCAGCGCGCTGGGCGACGTCGCCGTGTCGTTCCTCCAGCGCGTCAGCGCCGGTCGGGCAAACTCGTCGACGTTGATTCGACGCGCCTCGCGTGGGCCACGTTTGGGAATCAGGATGTGCGGCCGCGCCGATGACAGGTCGAGGTCGTCAGCGGCGGCCTTTCGGATTTCCTGCGCGGTGATTCCGGTGGAGAGCAACAAAGCGACGATCGCGCGATTGCGGGTGGCGCGTTCGTCTAGCCCGTCGAGCGTGGCAACCGATTCCTGCAGGCGGTGATCGTCGGCCTCGAGAAAGTATACCGGGGCGGGGTCGTCTTCAGGCCACGTCTGCGTAAGCGTATAGGCGGCCGCTGGATTGGTCTTGCGCACGCCGACATCGACGAGATGCCGGCCAAGCCGGTCGAGGAGTTTCTGGTACCGCAGGCGGGTCGTGGTGCCGGGTTTGCACCGTCGATCGAGACCAGCAAAGAACGATTCAAGGTGGTCTGGGCCGAACGTGGCCAGCGTGCGCTGAGCGACAGCAAGATGGCGCATGAAGAGCTCGAACATGGCCTCATGCTGGACGATCGAACGCGGCGAGAATGCGCGTCGATCGGCGCCGGCCGCTTCATTGCGCTGCCACTGGTGAAAAGCCTCTGTCGGTACCGACAGCCAAAGGGATGTTTCGTCCATTTGATCTTATATACTGAATAGTGCTCACCCCAAGCATAACGCGAATCTACGATTCGCGTCCCTTGCCAACAGAAGGCGGGCGGGCCGTAAAGGAAGATGCCCGCCGCGAATGAGGCACAATGAAAATATTCAGTGTCTGGGTGCAGTTCAAGACTGGACCGTCAGCACTGCGATCTGGAATGGCGCACGGTCCTTCCCCCTGATCCACTCCGGTGGACGACCTCGACCGCTCCACGTCGAACCGGTATCAGGGTCTCGATATCGCGCTTGTGCAGGCTGGCGCTTCTGCGCTTTGCTCACACCGAAAATCTCGCGCGTGGAAAGATCGAACTCTGCGACCAGCCGTTTCACTTCCACCAGTGCGGTTGCGCGCGCTTCAACCTTGGCGGTCTCGAGTTCGGTTTCGAGGATAGCTCGTTGTGCTAGCAGCGCTTGGTATGTCGACATCGTTTCTCCAGTCGGGGTTAGGGAATTGATATCGACCAGCATACTGAGCGATCCAGAAAGTCAAGTTTCCGTGTCCGACGTGCTACGACCCGTTGCACTTGCCCACGATTGGGCAGCGGCCGGTGCCGAAACTATCAGCAAAACTCCCGAGCAGTTGTCGGCAGTGCCCCGAGCAGTTCGGTCCGGTCGACGAGCTTGCTCGCGATCAGATGCCGCACCGTGCCCTCTGCCTGCCACACGCCATACACGGCAAGCAGTGATGCGCCGAGCGCCTCCTTCCGAAACTTCTCCAGCAGGGCGGGCCACAGGATCACGTTGACGTGGCCGGTCTCGTCCTCGAGCGTCATGAACAGCACGCCGTTCGTCGTGCCGGGACGCTGCCGCACCGTGACGAGCCCACACGCACGCGCGAGCTGCCCGTTGTGCAGTGTCGCCAACTGGGCGGCCGACTGCAGGTGGTCCATCTTGAGGCGCTCGCGTAGCAGCGCCAGCGGATGCCGGCCGAGCGTAAAGCCCATCGCGCTGTAGTCGGACACGATCTCCGCCCCTTCAGATGCCAGTGGCAGCGCCGGCGCAACATCATCGCGCTCAGTACCACGCAACAGATCCCGATCGGGCACCGCCGCGGCCGCCAGCCATAGCGCCGCGCGGCGGTTGCCGCCGGCAAGCGTTCGCAGCGCATTAGAACGCGCCAGCACCTGCAGATCGTGCCGATCGAGCTGCGCACGCAGCGCGAGATCCGCGACGTCGACAAAAGGGCGCACTGCGCGCGCGAGCTCGATGCGCTCGGCGGATTCCGCACGCATGCCCCGCAATAGAGAGAAGCCCAGCCGCACCGGCGCCGACGTCGTCGGCCCGTCGATCGCGGAATCCCACGTGCTCAGGGTGACGTCGACTGGCAGTACCTGGACGCCGCGGCGCGTCGCGTCCTGCAGCAACTGCGATGGCGTGTAGAAGCCCATCGGCTGGCTGTTGAGCAGCGCCGTCAGGAACACGGCCGGCTCGTGCCGGCGCAGCCACGCACTCGAGTAGACGAGCAACGCGAAGCTGGCCGCGTGACTCTCCGGAAACCCGTACTCGCCGAAGCCCTTGATCTGCGCGAAGATGGATTCGGCGAACTCGCGATCGTAACCGCGCGCGAGCATGCCGCTCACGAGCCTGTCGTGGTACGGCTCAAGCCCGCCCTTGCGCTTCCAGGCCGCCATCGCACGCCGCAGCTGGTCAGCCTCGCCGGCAGAGAAGCCGGCCGCCAGCATCGCGACCTGCATCACCTGCTCCTGGAAGATCGGTACGCCAAGCGTGCGTTTCAGCGCCTTCTCCATGCCTTCGGACGGGAACGTAACGGGCTCCAGTCCCTGCCGGCGGCGAAGGAACGGATGCACCATCCCGCCCTGAACCGGACCCGGCCGCACGATCGCGACCTCGATCACCAGGTCATAGAAGCACCGCGGTCGCAGTCGCGGCAGCATCGACATCTGCGCGCGCGATTCGACCTGGAACACGCCCATGCTGTCGCCGTCGCACAGCATGGAGTAGGTGGCCGCGTCCTCGGCAGGGATATCCTGCAGTTCGAACGTCTCGCCGCGCTTCTCCGAGATCATGTCCAGCGCGCGGCGCACCATAGACAGCATGCCGAGCGCGAGCACGTCGATCTTCAAGATGCCGAGCGCTTCGATGTCGTCCTTGTCCCACTGGATGATCGTTCGATCTTCTATCGTGGCGTTCTCGACCGGCACGAGACGTGTGAGCTTGCCGCGGCAGATCACGAAGCCGCCCGAGTGCTGCGACAAGTGCCGAGGATAGCCGAGCAGCTGCGCGGCGAACGCGGCCCACTGCTGGTTGAGCGGTGCCTCGGGATCAAGACCGGCCTCCGCGAAGCGCTGCAGTAGCTCCGCCCGCGAGTCAAACCAGTGGTGACTTTTGGCGACCCGGTCGACGATCGCCAGATCGACGCCGAGTGCCTTGCCTGCTTCCCGCAGCGCGCTACGTGGCCGGTAGGTCGTGACGGCTGCCGTCAGTGCGGCGCGCGTGCGCCCGTACTTTCGGTAGATGTACTGCATCACTTCTTCGCGACGTTGATGCTCGAAATCGACGTCGATGTCCGGTGGTTCGTTGCGCTCCTTACTGATGAACCGCTCGAAGAGCATCGATTGCCGCGATGGGTCGACTTCCGTCACACCGAGGCAGTAGCAGACCGACGAATTCGCCGCGGAACCGCGGCCCTGGCATAAGATATCTTGTCCGCGCGCGAACTGGACGATGTCATAGACGGTCAGGAAATACGCCTCGTAGTTCAGGTCCGCGATCAGCTGCAGCTCGTGCTCGATCTGCGCCTGCACCTCGGTCGGGATACCGGCAGGGAAACGCCGACGCGCACCGATGTAGGTCTGTTCGCGCAGGTAAGTCTTCGCGGTGTGGCCAGCCGGCACTACTTCATCGGGATACTCGTACTTCAGGTCATCGAGCGAGAACGTGCAGCGCCGCGCAACGCGCACGCTCTCCTCGAGCGCGCCGGCCGGGTAGAGGTTCGCCAGGCGCAGGCGGGACCGCAGATGTCGTTCGCCGTTCGGCGCGAGCTCATACCCGCATTCGGATACGGGCCGGCCGAGCCGGATTGCCGTCAGGACGTCCTGCAGTGGCTTGCGCGAACGGACATGCATCAACGGCCAGCTGGTGGCCACCACGGGCACGCCGTGGCGTGCCGCGACGCGTTCGACCACGCCACGGTGGATATCGTCCATTGCGCGCGCGTGCAGCGTGAGCGCGACCCACGCGCGATCGCCGAACACGCGTGAAATCCATTCGACCTGGGTATCGAGCCGCTGTTCGTTGGCCGGAAATTCGGGCACGAGGATTGTGATGCAGTCGGGCAGGCCGCGCAGATGTGTGAAGGGGACTTCCGGATGCTCGAGATCGAGCGGCGCCAGCCTGTATGTGCCTTTCTTGCTGCGCATGCGACCGAGCGAGACGAGTTCGCAGAGGTTGCCGTAGCCGTCGCGGTTCATCGCGAGTGCGGTGAACGCGATCGCCGGCGAACCATCGGCGGCCGTCAGCCGGAAGTGTGAGCCGACGATCAACGGCAGCCCGGCCGCCTTCGCTTCGACATGCGCGCGCACGACGCCGGCGAGCGAGCATTCATCGGTAATTGCGATCGCGCTGTAGCCGAGCTGCGCCGCGCGCGCGACGAATTCCTCGGCGCGCGATGCGCCGTGCAAAAACGAAAAATCACTGGCGACCTGCAGTTCCGCATAGGCGGGCAGGGCGCCGTAGCTCGCGGCGCGCATCGTGGGTCAACCGAACAGGCCGTGCAGAAAATAGCGCGACTCGCTGTCGTCGCTGGCGGTCGGTCGTTCCTGGTAGATCCAGTAGCAGACACCGTTGTCGTCCTCCGCGACGAAGTAGTCGCGCGTAACGGTTCGGCCGTCCTGCCAGCCACCTTCGATGCGCTCGCCTGGCGACACCATGCGCAGCGCTGTGCCGTAGAACGGTCGATGCTGGCGCGTGAGCAGCGGGACAGGCTTGTCGAGCAGCCACGCCGGCCGCGGCAGATCCGATGGCAGCGCCGACGCCTTCGGCGCGTCGCGCAGCGGCACCCATCTGGCGGCCGGCTCCGGACGGTAGTCGGCTATGGGAGCGGGGACGAGTACGTTCTCCGCACCGAGACGCGCGGTCAGCAGCTCGAGCAGCCGCGCGTGGTCCTGCGGCGTGCCGCCGGGTTCCGGAAACAGCGAATCGCTCGGCGCTGCCGCATCCTGCACGCGACGCGCGTCAAGTCGCACCGCAATCACGGGTGCGACGAGCTCGACGTGTGCGAGACGCTCCTTGACGAGCCGTGTCAGGTGTTCTTCGAATCGCGTCGGCGCACCAAGCGCAATTTCGATTTCGGTGGGCGCGATCGCGTCGCGGCCGCGCTCGTGCTCGAGCAGCAGCGCGAACGCCGCGATGTCGAGTTGCTTCGCAGCAAGCCAGCCGGTCATCTGCAGAATGAGCCGGCGGGCGACGAACAGTAGTGCCTCGGCGTGCTCGACGCGGTCCATCAGTTCGACACGTACGTCGAAGGCCGGCGGCATGTCGAGCCACTCGTACACGGCCGGCGCGGCGCCCGCGACCTGGTCGAGCCAGTCGAGCAACTGCGTGCCACAACGCTTCTTGAGCCCGGCGCGCGGCAGGCGCTGCAGATCCGCGAGCGTTTCGCAGCCGAGCTCGTCGAACCATGTCGCGTAGCGCCGGGCGTCAGGGGCGACGGCGAGCGACACGCGCGCGAGCGCACGGCGCAACGACCGGGTGGACAGCGCAAGCCCTCCGCGCAAGCCGCGGGCGACCATCCACGCGGCCGGCCCAGTCGACGCGACGGAGATGGACGCGGAGACGCCGAGCGATGCAACGACGTCCCGCACGCGCAGGCGCAGCGCGCGGATGCCGTGGAAGAGGCGCAGACTGGCTGTCACGTCGAGCAGAACAACGGCCTCGCCGGCGTCGACCGCGTTCGGTGTGAACTGTAGAAGCGCATACGCAACACCGAGCACGAGCTCGCGCTCACGCGCGACGTCGCGCTCGCGGATCTGCGCATCGGACGCGAGCGACAGTACGCCCCCACGGCGCATGCCGGCGACGACGCCGAGCGCGCGCGCAGCGCGATCGAGCGCCACGACACGGCCGTTCTCGAGCACGACGAGGCCGCGCGCATCGTCAGGCGACGGCGCCGACAAGCGTGGCCGGAACGTTTCGAGGTTGAGGTGCGGCAGATGCACGCCGATCCAGACTTCCATGGCGATTCAACAAAATCGGCGAGGGGGACAAGGGCACGAACAGCGGCGTATCACGGGCCGACCCGCGACGCTTCACGAACGTCACGGCGACGCCGTCTCGCTTCGGCGCCAGCGCAAGCCGCAGCGGTGCGGGCGACGCGTCGCGCGCGGCGGCTGCCGGCCGGAACAGGAAAAACAACGCGGAGCCGCTCTGGGCGGCCAGGTTGAGCCGTCGCAACGCGTCCGTGCGCACATTGGATTGCCAGAGCAGCACCGCAGCGCACGTACCGGCACGCAGCACCTGTTCGGCGGCCCACAGAGCGTCAGCCGTGCGTGGCGCCGGCAGTGTGACGAAGCGCGCCGGATCGACACCCCAATACGAGAGCGCGAGGGGCTGCAGCGCGTGCGGCGGCTGGATCAACACGACCGGTCGGCCTGCCGAGCGCGCGAGCACGGGCGCCAGCAGTCGAAGCTCGCCGATGCCGGGCTGCTGCGCCAGGAGCTCGACCAGCGCGCCGGCCGGCCAGCCCCCGCCTGGTAGTTCGGCGGTCAGTTCCGGATGGCCCGTGTCGACGCCGCGCACGCTGGAGCGAGCCAGTTGGCTCGCGCGCCAGAGCGCGGGGTGAATATCTTCAGGACGGGCGAGGGTGGGGGACATGGGGGTCAGTTATGCCAAATAGTCGGGTAGCGACGACGCATTGCTGCGCCGCCGCCCCCTAAGAACCGTACGTGCGAGTTTCCCCGCATACGGCTC
>NZ_LOYJ01000039.1:0-1421 GCF_001526245.1 Burkholderia sp. MSMB1498 | reverse complement strand
ACCCGGTAACTATCGATTCGAAACATGTTACCCGGTAACACGTCACCTAACGACGTGTGGCGGATTTAGCGCTTACGGCTGTTTCAGTTAGGCTGACTATGTTCCCGACGAGGCCGTCCATGAATCGATCATGGGCGGCCTCGTCGTGTTTCGTGCGATCGCCGCAGCCCCGCGCCGCCGCCGTGGCGCGTTACTGAAACGCCACTTCCGCAAAGCTGCGCAGCTTGCGGCGCTGGAATTGTTTAAAATCAATAGTTTAAATGAATTTGTCTAACATTCTGCTCGATTTTTTGACAAGTCACGGCGCGGGTTTACCGGGAATCGCTTCGCAAAGTTAGACAGATTTTTGGCTTAAGCGATTTCATTCGATCACTGCCTTTGGAGTTTCATTTCCTCTTCGTCATCGACACTGCGAAGAGCCGCACCAATTTTCTCCTGTAGCTGGTCCAGCGCGATCCCCATCCGAGTCAACTCTCGGTCTGACGCCTCTTCGGTCTTCGCGTTGCCCACCGCAACGCATTCCAACGAGAACGTATTGGCAAGATCCCGAATTTCTTCATCGCGGACCCGCACCCGGAGTTTCGACACACTCGTGAACCCCTTCAAACTGCTCTGATCCGTTTCCTCCGACAGCCGATGCATGTGCCATTTTCCAGTCGTCCGGAACGCGACCAGATCTTCATGAGCCATTCTCCCCGTGGCTCGAGCTAGTTGCTGACATGCCTCTTGTAGTTCAAGCAACGTGGCCCGTTGAAAATCAGCGCGTGAAATGCGAATTGCATCGCGACGCTGCTCCCGTCGAGCCTCTAGCTCGCGCTTCCGCAGGCGGCCATCGCTGAAATAATCAAAGATTGCTTTGAGACTTGCGCCAATGACAAGCGTTACTACCGGAAACCACGTTTGTGGCTGGATCCCTCCGTCGTTCACTGCTGCCCCCGTGTACTGTTCGTGTCCGTCCAAGAATATCAGCCCTCCGGGCGCTCGCGACAGACGGCCGAGACGAACACTGCGTTCGGAGCTTTACCGGCGCGCAACACATCCTTTTAAATCGAAGCCTTACGCAACTCGCAAACTGCAAAACCAAGTCTGCACAAGGTCAATCAAGGGCAATCCAGCTCATCCAAGCTGCAATTTAGCTGCACACAGTCGCGCAGTCGCTTATTGCATTGGAAGGGCTGGCGATCGGTCAATCTTCCTGATCTAGCGCACCCCATTCTCGCTGCCACTCATCAAATCCAAAGTTGTCGTGGTGGACGAACAACGCGCGCACGGTATCGGAAATCATTCGTTCAAGGTCGTCAATCACGTCACCTCCCGCTAGAACCCCAACGATGGTGCCGCCAGAGAGGTGGCCTCACTCGTTCGGACAGTTTTCTGAGATTTTTAAGTGGAACGTCCGAGGCAATCATGCTGCCGATTTG
>NZ_LOYJ01000038.1:0-2750 GCF_001526245.1 Burkholderia sp. MSMB1498 | reverse complement strand
AACCCTTGTCATGCCTGAAAGCCACCACGGCGGCCCCAATAAAGGCGACCTGATTACCCTTAAGTGCACTTTCCGTTTCATTGATCCCCAAAGGCCAAATTTCTGTATATTCGTGGTTGTCGAGTAACCATAAATTTCATCGAATATATTGATGATATTCTGAATTTCAGTGATCGACGCACGTTATATCCTAACTACTATAAATTTAATTGATACCACCGTGGATATTGCATACTTGGGCGTGTCCGAGATATCGTCGATGCTTAAGCGGCGGCTTCTCTCCGCGGTTGAGTTGACTCGGATCATGCTTTCTCGCATTGATACAGTCGACCCAATCATGCAGGCATACATCCGGGTAACGGAAGCTTCCGCGCTCGCCGAAGCGAACCGAGCCGAGCGGGAAATCGCGCGTGGGATAGATCGCGGGCCCTTGCACGGTGTGCCAGTGGCAGTGAAGGACATTTTTGACATGAAGGGAGTGCCAACAACGGCAGGCATGGCAATTCGCGCCAATGCCCTTGCGACGGAAGACGCCACAGTCATTCGGCGATTGCGCGAAGCAGGTGCTGTGATACTCGGTAAGTTGTCTATGACGGAGGGCGCTTACGCGGAACATCGGGCGCCGTTCCCGACACCACGTAACGCGTGGCACGCCGACTATTGGCCTGGTGCGTCGTCGAGCGGTAGCGCGGTTGCCGTATCCGCCGGTCTCTGTTACGCAGCGCTCGCATCCGAAACTGGCGGCTCGATCCGCCTGCCCGCCGCTGCCAACGGAGTTACGGGTATCAAGCCTACTTGGGGACGTGTGTCTCGCCATCGAACGTTCGAGCTTGCCTCGACCCTCGACCACGTTGGTGTGATCGCTCGATCGGCTGCTGACGCTGCGGCCGCTCTTGGAATTGTCGCCGGCCGGGACCCCGCCGACCCGACTACGTCGCTCCGCGCAGTGCCTCAATTTTCCGTCGAGCCGTGCCATGACCTCGAAGGCGTTCGGCTTGGCGTCGACACGTCGTGGCTCGGCGCGCGCCTCAGCAACGTGATGTCCCTGGCGATCTCCGATGCCATTGCGACGCTCTCTGACCTCGGCGCGACGATCGTGGAGGTTGCGCTGCCAAATGTCGAAGAAATGATCTGGGACTGGTTTCCGGTATGCGCGGTACAAGCGGCAGTCGCACACGATACGACCTACCCATCTCGCAGAAGCGAATACAGTCCGAGTCTCGCGACGCTGATTGAGCAAGGACGCGCACTGCCGGGCACGCAGTACCAACGATTGCTGTTGCGCCGTCAGGAGTTCCGAGGCAGGCTGCTGGCGTTGTTCAGTCAAGTCGATTTCGTCGCGCTGCCTGTATTGCCGGCTGGCGTTCCGACGATCGAACGCATGTCTAGAATTGACGACGAACTTATTGCGGATATCCATCGATTCACATGCCCATTCAATATGGCCAGTTTGCCTTCCGTGGTCTTGCCCTGCGGATTTTCTGCAGACGCGATGCCGCTGGTTTTTCAGTTGATCGGTGCACCATTTTCTGAAGCAGAATTGGTGAACGCATCCAACGCATTCCAATCCGCGACTGACTGGCATGCGAAACACCCGATAGGCGCGTGAGAGGGCCAGAATTCTCCAGGCAATTCCAAATAATTTTTGCCAAAGCTCGTGCCCATGATTCCCGTGGATTGGCCTAACCTTAATGTCACGACGTGTCTCCCACGATATTTCGTCAGTACACACATCAAATTCATCACAAGTTGTCGCAGTACATATCATATTGAATGCGTCCTCGAGATACGACGACGGTGGTCGATGCACTTGCATGTTGAGTTGATGCTGACCAACATCTCGAAATAAAAGAGTGATCGCCGTTTCGGCGATCGCGCCCCCCCCTCTGAGGAAAACCGGATAGAAGCAGGCGGTGGTCTGAGACTAGTAAATACGTTTCTCTGCCTCGTGTCCGCAGATGCCCATGACGCCCCCCCAATTTGATGGCATGGCCTATCGATCGGCAGATGAGACAATTTCAAGTGCTTTAAGGACTATCGGTTTGTCGACCATCGTCCCGTCAACGGAGACTGCTTCGCCACCACTCGCCTGCGCGGCTCTTACGACACGGCGTGCCCATTCCGTTTCCTTGTCGGAATAGGCGAATGGCCTCGGCGCGGCTGCGGAACCATTCCCGGTTCAGCAATTCGTCACGCAGCTTGCCGTTGAAGCTCTCGACAAACCCGTTTTGCCACGGACTGCCCGGTGCGATGAAGGCAGGACCGATGGCTACAAGAAACGTCTCAAGTCACAATGTCTCTCCAATAGAATTACGTTAAACGTGCACATCCGAGTACCGCGCATCGTCAGGGGCGCGTATCGTGCGCCTGACCTGCGGCGGGATTTTGTAGCCAATCAGGCAGTGAGTTTCGCGTCGATATTATCGGAATCCAACCAGGCTCGACGGACCGTGGCCGGAGGTTGATAGCGATGCGCGCTATGGGGCCGGCGCTCGTTGTAGAACTGCCGCCAGCGTTCGATGAGTACCTTGGCCTCGGCACGGCTGCGGAACCATTCCCGGTTCAGCAATTCGTCACGCAGCTTGCCGTTAAAGCTCTCGACGAACCCGTTTTGCCACGGACTGCCAGGCGCGATGAAGGCCGGACCGATTGCAGCGTCTCGCAGCCAGCGCAGTAAGCGCCTCACGGCGACCGTCGTAGACGAGGGCGAGAAGCGACATCAAAGTGGTGCCCATCATTTTCGATTTGAT
>NZ_LOYJ01000037.1:0-596 GCF_001526245.1 Burkholderia sp. MSMB1498 | reverse complement strand
GCGGGCGTGGCCGCGTACGTGAAGGCGGTGCGGCCCGAGATCAAGGTGATCGGCGTGCAGACCGACGATTCGTGCGCGATGAAGCGCTCGCTCGACGCGGGCGAGCGCGTCGAGCTCGCCGAGGTCGGCCTCTTCTCCGACGGCACCGCGGTGAAGCGCGTCGGCGAGGAGACGTTCCGGCTCTGCACCGCGTATCTCGACGATGTCTTGACCGTCGACACCGACGCGCTCTGCGCGGCGATCAAGGACGTGTTCCAGGACACGCGCAGCGTGCTCGAGCCCGCCGGCTCGCTCGCGGTCGCGGGCGCGAAGCGGTATGCGGAGCGCGAAGGCATCGAAGGCGAGACGCTCGTCGCGATCACGTCCGGCGCGAACATGAATTTCGACCGGATGCGCTTCGTCGCCGAGCGCGCCGAAGTGGGCGAGGCGCGCGAAGCGGTGTTCGCGGTGACGATCCCCGAGGAGCGCGGCAGCTTCAAGCGCTTCTGCTCGCTCGTCGGCGAGCGCAACGTGACCGAGTTCAACTACCGGATCGCCGACGCGCAATCGGCGCACATCTTCGTCGGCGTGCAGATCAAGCGGCGCGACGAATCGGA
>NZ_LOYJ01000036.1:0-142266 GCF_001526245.1 Burkholderia sp. MSMB1498 | reverse complement strand
GGCGTGACGGGCGTGACGGGCGTGACGGGCGTGACGGGCGGCGGCAGGCGGCTGCGCCGTCCGCCGCCGCCCTTGTCCATCGATTACGGCTTCTCGGCGTGCGAGACGGCCGTCCGTCCTCTTGCGCAGCGATCGCACTCGAAGCGCTGATTGTCGATGCCATCGCCCGGCCCGCCGCCCGCCCGGGCGACCGAGCCACGCCCCGGCCGCCCCTCGCGTGTTACGTTGCCGCGCGCGGCGACGTAACACGAACGTCCGTGCTACGTAACACACCTTCAGCCGGTTTCAGATTGTTACATTTCCGGCGCCGCGACAAACCCGCCCAACCCGCATGAAAACGCTTTCAATTCATGCACTTATTCGACAAAAAAACACCTTCTGAAGCGCTCTCCCGCTGCATCGCGCCATGCTGGCCCGACAATTGCAGTAAGCCCCTCGTACCGTTCGCCCATTTATCTGCGAATCACGAGGCTCATCATGGATTGCAAGTATCTGCACATCGACAACATCAAGATCAACTTCGTCCGCCGCATCATCGAGATCGACGGCGAGCCGATCAACCTGACGCCGCGCGAGTTCGACGTCGTCGAATTCCTGCTCGACAACATGAACAAGGTGGTGTCGCGCCAGGCGATCCAGGAAGCGGTCTGGGGCCGCGAGCTCGCGGTGTCGTCGCGCACGCTGGACACGCACGTGTCGCGCATCCGCTCGAAGCTCGGCCTCGACTTCGACAAGAACATGCGGATCATTCCGATCTATTCGGTCGGCTACCGGCTCGTGCTGTTCGGCGCGGCGACGACGCGCGTCGAGGCGCACGACGCGCAGCACGCGGTGCGCACCGAAGAACCGCGCGTCTCCGATACGGCCGCACCGATCGCACCGATCGCGCCCAACGCGCCGATCGCGCCGGTCGCGCGTCCGTCCGCCGCGCCGTACCTCAAGCTCGTCGCCGAATACCATTGAGCGCAGCCCGCGCCGCACGCGGACCGAGTCCGCGCGCGGCGCGCCTACTCGGCGCGCTGACGCTCGAGCCACGCCTGGAACATCAGCACCGTCCATAGCGGATGCTGCCAGTTCATCCGGCCCGACTGGTGCTGCCGCCACAGCCGTTCGACGCGCATCGCGTCGAAATAGCCTTCGTCGCGCAGGCGCGCGGGGTTCAGCAGCTCCGCCGCCCAGTCGCTCAGCTCGCCGCGCAGCCACGCGCCGACAGGCGCGCAAAAGCCCTGCTTCGGCCGGTCGATCAGCGGCCGCGGCACGTAACGGTACAGCAGCTTGCGCAACAGCCATTTGTCCTGCCCGTTCGGAATCCGCAGCGCCTCGGGCAGCCGCCACGCGAATTCGACGACGCGGTGATCGAGAAACGGCATCCTCGTTTCGAGGCTCACCGCCATCGCCGCGCGGTCGACCTTCGTCAGGATGTCGGTCGGCAGGTACGTGAGCGTATCGACGGCCATCGCCTGCTCGGCGAACGACAGGCCCGCGGGCCACGCGCCCGGCGTGTCGATCAGCGTCTGCGGCTCGCGGCCCGCGAGCGTGAAGCGCTCCGGATGATGAACCGACGACATCAGCAGCCGGTACAGCGACGTGCGGCTGTCCGCCGTCATCACGTTCGCGAGCTTGTGCAGGCGGTCGCCTACGCGCGGCGACGCGTCGCGCTGCGCCGACGCGCTCCATGCGCCCTGCACGAGCGCGGCGATCTGGTCCGCGTGATCGGGCCGCAGCGCGTGCAGCGCGGCCGCGATCCGCATCCGCACCGCGGCCGGCACGCGGCGCAGCCGTCCCCATAGGCGCGGCGTCAGGAAGTAGCGCGTGTAGCCGCCGAACAGCTCGTCGCCGCCGTCGCCCGACAAGCTCACCTTCACGTGGCGGCGCGTCAGCTCGGAGACGAGCAGCGTCGGGATCTGCGACGAATCGGCGAACGGCTCGTCGTAGACGCACGGCATGCGCGGCACGGTCGCGAGCACGTCGGACGGCTTCACGTAAAGCTCGGTGTGCGACGTGCCAAGATGCTTCGCGACCGCCTTCGCATGCCCCGCCTCGTCGTAGCCCGCTTCATGGAAGCCGATCGTGAACGTCTGCACCGGCTGCGCCGTTTGCGTCTGCATCAGCGCGACGATCACCGACGAATCGACGCCGCCCGACAGGAATGCGCCGAGCGGCACGTCGGCGACCGACTGCTCGGCGATCGCGTCGCGCAACACGTGATCGAGCTGCGCGACGGCGGCGTTCGCATCGCCGTCGAACGGATTCGCGCGGCCCGCGGCGATCACCCGCTCGAGCGACCAGTAGCGGCGCGGCACCGGTTCGACCTCGATGTCCTCGAGCTGCAGGTAAGTGCCGGGCGGCAGCTTGCGAATCCCTTCGTAGATCGTGTACGGCGCGGGCACGCTCGCGTGCCGCAAATACAGGCACAGCGCATCGCGATCGACCGCATGCGATTCGAAGCCGGGAAAGCGCCGCAGCGCCTTCAGCTCCGAGCCGAACACGAACGAGCCGCCGACGCGGCCGTAATAGAGCGGCTTCTCGCCGATGCGATCGCGCGCAAGCGTAAGCACGCGCGATTCCCGATTCCATAGCGCGAGCGCGAACATGCCGACCGCTTTTTGCAGCGCGCGATCGATGCCCCATGCGGCGAACGCGGCGAGCAACACTTCGCTATCCGAATGACCGCGCCATTCGGGCGCGCGATGCTCGCGCTCGAGCTCGCGGCGCAACTCGCGAAAATTGTAGATCTCGCCGTTGAACGTCATCGCGTAGCGGCCGCACGCCGAGTGCATCGGCTGATGTCCGTGCTCCGACAAATCGACGATCGACAGGCGCCGATGCCCGAGCGCGACACCCGCGCCGGGATCGACCCACAAACCGCTATCGTCCGGGCCGCGATGCGCGAGACTATCCGTCATTCGCGCGAGGGTCGCGCGGGCTGTCTCCGGCGCGCATGCGACAGGGCCCACGAAGCCGCTGATTCCGCACATGACGAATATCTCGTTCGAATGGTGAAAAGGATATCGCTTGACGGGCGGCTCGCACCCGTCGGTTGGGCGCATATTACGAAGAAAATATTCGTCAATTAATCCGGCTTGCAGCGTTCATTTTTTTCCAGTGAAAAATTAATTTTGCTGTCGCGATTTTGTACACGATGCGCCGATCTGTTGCGCCGCGTCATCCAACACGCGTTCGATGCGCGATTCGTCATGTACGCAGACGTCGCGCCGCGAGATAGGCGAGCTGCGCGCGATTGCGCGCGTTGAAACGTTTTTCGAGCGTGCGGATCTGCGCGCCGACGCGATGCAGCGAGGTGCTGAGCGCGTTGGCGATTTCCTGATCGGACAGGCCGTGCACGAGCCGCTCGAGCACGGCCGCCTCGCCGTCCTCGAGCACGAACGCGCGCGTGCCGCCGACGCGCGCATCGAGATGCGGCTGCGCGGCGCGATGCACGTCGAGGCTGAGCGCGAGCGCGCAGCCGATCACGCGATCGTCGAACCACGCGTCGTGCGCCTCGGACGCGAGGCTCACGGCGACGCGCAAATCGAGATGCGGCACCGGCCAGCAAAAGATCACGCCGCTGTGCATTGCATGCGCACGCAACGAATTCACGAGCGCGAGCATGCGCCGCTCGCCCGTGCGGCGCGCGTGCGCGTCGAGCTCGTCGAGCCGCCACGCGACCGGCGAAACGCCCTGCCGCCATTCGGCGAAGCGCGGATCGGCTTCGAACATCCGGCCTTCGACGTACGCGCGCACGAACGACACGGGCGCGAACTCGCGCAGCAGATATGCGGCGAGCATTTGCTGGCCGATCAGCTCGAATGCGCCGTAGCAGAGCGTCGTGAAGCCGGCCGCGCGCAAGCGCGCATCGCAGTCCGCGACGTCGAACGACGCGCGGCGCGGCCCATCGTGCGATGCAGCGAACGACGAGACGGAAGAATGTGCATCGCGCGGCGCGAATTCTCCGCGCGATGCGGCGAGCTCGGCATGCGAGAACCATTCGATGCGCGGCGCGCTGTCGGCAATTGTCATGGGGAAAATCGGCTTCCTGTGTTCGTGACGCTGTTGCGCAGGAACCCCGGCATGCAAGTGGTCTTTGATTCGCGCTTTCGTAGCGCTGCTCTGCGCGGTTAGTATTACGGGATATTACGCGCAAGCGTGCCGCTTTGTACAATGCCTTCGCCCGCGACAAGGGCGCGAGTTGCGACGTGCGGATGTCGGGCGCAGGCGAGCGTGTCAGCAATGCGCGCGCCTGCGGCATGCGCGTCAGCGCCGTGCGCATTTGCGACGTGCGAGGCAACGACATGCGCATCCACGCCGCGCACGATGGAAGGGTCCGCGTCGCACACGCGAACGCGCGCGCCGCAGCCGGTTCGCGTCGCGAGCACACGAGCCGCATACGCGCTCGTCACGAGCGTGCACGTGGCGATCGCACACCGCGTCCGTCCGTTCGATCGAACGGCATCGGGCCACCGCCGCGAGGTTTTTCGTCATGTCGGACATTGCAGTGCAGGAGGACGCCGCCGCCGCGGCAGTCGCGCGGCCCGTGTCGTGCGCGAACCCGGACGGCGCGGCACGCGACGCGCAGTCGATCGACGTCGTCTGGTGCGGCCACGCGAGGCGCGCGACCGATGCCGAGCAGCGCTTCGCGCCGCGCCTGGGCGTGGCGGAAATGCTCGCGAGCGCGCGCGGCACCGCCGAATGCGGCCGCATCGCGACGAGCCTGCTGCGGCTGATGGGCTTCGCGACGTTCGCCTATTTCGCACTCGAGTTCACGCGCGACGACGCCGAATGCCTGTACCTGCACGAAGCGTTCACGCCCGCCGCGTATCGCGGAGATTACGTGCGGCGCCGCCATTACGACGTCGATCCGCGGATGCTCGGCTCGCGCGCATCGAGCATGCCCGTCGTCTGGGATTTGCGCCAGCTCGCGCGAGACCACGCGCCGCGCGGCGCGGACGGGCTCGACGGCTTCCTGCGCGTGATGCACGACGACGACATGTGCAGCGGCGTGATGTATTCGATGCCCGTGCCGGGCACGCGCATGCATGCGTTCGCGAGCTTCACCGCGCCGCGCCGCTCGCGCGACTGGATCTCGTCGGCGACGCTCGAGCAGGTGCTGTCGCTCGGCTTGTCGGCGCACCGGTTCGCGGCGCCGCAACTGATCGCGTCGTCGCGCGAGCGCGCGGCCGAGCGCCTCACGCCGTTCGAGCGCGAGCTGCTCATCGGCATCGCCGAAGGCGCGTCCGACAAGGAGATCGGCCGACGGCTCGACACCAGCGCACACAACGTCGACTACCATCTGCGCAAGCTGCGCAAACGCTTCGGCGTCGCGAACCGGATTCAGCTGACTTATTTCGCGTCGGCGCGCGGATTGATCTGATTCGCGTGATCACGCACGGCGACCGGCCGCGCGCGATCGCGAGCCGCGGCCATGCATCTGCCTGCTCGCGATCGTTGCATCCGCAACCAACGGATGCAGCGCAAGCCGCTCGCCGCCGCCCGCGCTCCACCCGCTCCGGCATGCGTCAGCCGCCGTACAGATCGAGCAGCTTGAGCGTCACGCCGTTGGTCCAGCCGAAGCCGTCCTGCAGCGGGTACTCGCCGCCGCCTCCGCCGCCCGTGCCCGCGCCTTCGACGACGTACTTCTCGACAAGCTTGCCCTGCGACGCGTATACACCCTTCACGTCGGCTAGGAAACGCGTGCCGATGTCGTTCGCGAGCGCCTTCTCGCCGTATTGCTGCAGCCCGACGAGCGCGATCCAATGCAGCGGCGCCCAGCCGTTGGGCGCGTCCCACTGCTGCGTCGTATCGTAGGTCGTCGTCGTGAGCCCGCCCGGCTTGAGCAGCGTCTTCTGCACGTTCTTCGCCGTCAGCTTCGCGCGCTCCGGCCACGCGACGCCCGCAAACAGCGGATACAGCGCCGCCGCCGACAGGTTCTCGCGCGGCTTGCCGAGCTTCCAGTCGTAATCGCCGTAATAGCCGTTGCGGTTCCACAGATAGCGGTTGATCGCGACCGCCCGCTTCCCGGCGCGGCCGGCGAACTCGGCGACGCACGCGAAATCGCGCGTCACCGCGCAGCCCTTCGCGATCGTCGCCTCGAGGTTGAACATCAGGCTGTTCAGGTCGACGGGCACGATCGCGGTCGTGCGGATCGTCACGAGCGTCTGGTTGTCGCCGAACCAGCGCGAGCTGAAGTCCCAGCCGCTCTCGGCCGCCGCGCGCAAGTCGCGCCAGACTTCCGCCGCCGGCCGGCCGCTCGCCTGCTGCGCGGTCTTCACGTCTTCGAGATACGACTCGTCGCGCGGCGTGTCGCTCGCGTCCCAGTAGCGGTTCAGCACCGAGCCGTCCGGCATCGCGACCACGTTGCGCGCCGCCTGGCCGCGCGGCGTCGTGCGCTCGCCCTGCATCCAGTACGCGTACTCCTTGCGCAGCGCGGGCAGATACTTCTGATAGACGCGATTGCCCTCGACCTTCGCTGCGAGCGTCACCATGTACGCGAAGAACGGCGGCTGCGAGCGGCTCACGTAGTAGCTGCGGTTGCCGTTCGGCACGTGGCCGACGGTGTCGATCAGGTATGCGAAGTTATCGAGCATGTCGTCGACGAGATCTTCGCGGCCCGCCTCCTGCAAGCCGAGCATCGTGAAGTACGTATCCCAGTAGTAGCCCTCGCGGAAGCGCCCGCCCGGCACCACGTACGGTTTCGGCAGCGCAATCAGCGAACTGTAAGGCGGCACGCTCGCCGTCGTGCGCGTAAGGTTCGGCCACAGCCAGTCGATGTGCTCGCGCAGCGTCTGGTTCGCCGGCGGGCTCACCGACTGGTCCGACGGCGGCGTGAAGTACTGCGCGACGAACGCCTTCAGCGAGAAGCCGGGCTGCCCTTTCTGCTGCTGGTAGAGCTGGACGATCGTCGCGGGATCGGCGTTCGGCGTCGAATCGACGAAGGTCTTCTGGTCTTCGAAGATCTGCGCGGTTTGCACCGCAACGAAGAGATCGCCGTAGAGCTGGCTAGGCGGCGGCGGAATCGAAGCGGCGCTCGGCGCGACGCTCGATGCGAAGGCCGCCGCGGAAACGGCGGAAGCCGGCGCGGGCGATGAGTCGGCGCGAGCGAGCGTCGCGCTCGTGCAGCCGATGCCGGCCGCAGCGACGAGCGCAACCCAGGCGGGCGCATTCAGCAGCCGGCGATAGAACGGATTCTCAACATGAAGCTGAAGCGGGCGATGCCGCGGCGTGACCATATCTCCTCCTCCCGTTTTCGCGATGAATGGCAATACGGTCTCCTGCCGCGCGGGCCTCGTGCGTCGCGGCTTTTGTCTGTCGTATGCCGCGGCGGGCAGGTTCGCACGAAAACCCGCGTTCAGGCAAGCGGTACATCGCACATTACGCACATATGGCCCGACATCGCGCGCCGCATGCGCACGTCGAGCGCGGTCGCGTCGCTCTCGCCGCGCCCGCCCGTTCGCCGCTGCGGCAGCGCTTTCGCGGGCGCGAGCAGCGGTCGCGAGCTCGTCGTGCGTCGCGACGGCCGGATGCGCGAGCGGCGCGCGGCGCCCTCGCCGAACGCCGCGCGCGACGCCGCGACGCTCCGCCCGGCGACGCAGCCGGCGCCGCCGCCCGGCGGGCGCGGCGCCTCGAGCATCGATCCCGGGCCGCGCGCGGCCGGCGACGCGCGACGACAACACGTCGTTGCACGCGCAAGCATGCTGCAACAATCGATGCAATAATGACGTCTTTATCGCGCGTCGTTGCCATGCCGTCTGCTATCTACGCTTTCCTCGCACCGCTGATCGTCGCTTGCGCGTTGTTCATGGAAAGCGTAGACGCCAACATCATCGTGACGGCGCTGCCCGCGATGGCGCGCGACTTCGGGCAGAACTCCGTCACGCTGAACATCGCGATCACGAGCTACGTCGTCGGCCTCGGCGTGTTCATCCCGATCTGCGGATGGCTCGCCGACCGCTTCGGCGCGCGCACCGTGTTCCGCACCGCGATCGGCATCTTCGTCGCGGGTTCGCTCTTGTGCGCGGCGTCGAACAGCCTCGAGCTCTTCACGTTCGCGCGCTTCGTGCAGGGCGTCGGCGGCGCGATGATGGTGCCAGTCGGGCGCATCATCATCTTCCGCGCGGTGCCGCGCACGGAGCTCGTGCGCGCGATGAACTACCTGAGCGTGCCCGCGCTCTTCGGGCCCGCCGCCGGGCCGCTCCTCGGCGGCTTCATCACGACGTACCTGCACTGGCGGCTGATCTTCTTCATCAACGTGCCGATCGGCCTGCTCGGCATCTATCTCGCGAACAAGCACATCGCGAACACGCACGAGCTCGATCCCGGCCCGCTCGACTGGTTCGGCTTCATCCTGTCCGCCGCGGGCGCCGCGCTCCTGCTGATGGGCCTCACGCTGCTCGACGGCGCGCTCGTGTCGCGCGGCACCGCGCTCGCGATGAGCGGCACGGGCGCGGCGCTCGTCGGCTTCTACGTGCTGTATGCGCGGCGCGTCGAGCGGCCGGTTCTCGATCTGCGCTTCCTGCGCATTCCTACGTATCACGCGAGCGTCGTCGGCGGCTCGCTGTTCCGGATCGGCCTCGGCGCGGTGCCGTTCCTGCTGCCGCTCACGCTGCAGGAGGGGCTCGGCATGAGCGCGTTCCATTCCGGCGCGATCACGTGCGCGTCGGCCGTCGGCGGCGCGCTCACGCGCATGCTCGCGCCGCGCACGCTCAAGCGCTTCGGCTTCCGGACGGTGCTGATGTACAACGCGGCGTTCGCCGGGCTTGCGATCGCCGCGTACGGCGTGTTCCATCCGGGCATGTCGGTGCTCGCGATCTGGCTCATCGTGCTCGTCGGCGGCATCTTCCCCGCGTTGCAGTTCACGAGCCTCAATTCGATGATCTACGCGGAAATCTCCTCGCGCGACGCGGGCCGCGCGACGAGCCTCGGCAGCGTCGTCCAGCAAATGTCGCTCGGCCTCGGCGTGACGGTCGCGGCGCTCGTGCTGCACGTGTCGCATTGGGCGCAAGGGCATCCGACGATGGTCTGGTCGGACTTCTGGCCCGCGTTTGTCGTGGTCGGCCTGTGTTCGTTCGCGTCGATTCCGATCACGCGCCGGCTGCCGCCGAACGCGGGCGACGAAGTCGCGCGCGGCAAGCGCGGCTGATGCGATCGGGTGTGCGAAATAAACGGGAAATCGGGACGGGCGAACGCTTCGCGTCGCCGCTCGGAGTTCGGAGTTCGGAGTTCGGAGTTCGGAGTTCGGAGTTCGGAGTTCGGAGTTCGGAGTTCGGAGTTCGGAGTTCGATCGGAATTGGGCCGCGGAAAATCCGTCGCCCCAAAAAAATCGGCGGACATCCACTCGGGGCCGGCTGAAAGCCGCATGGATGTCCGCTTGAACTGCTCCGGCCGTCTCGACGGGGGTGAGACGTCCGGACTCGCTCCCTGCGTGCCATAGAGGTATCGTGCGTCGGAAGCAGAGTACTTGTGTCGATGAGACTATAAGGAAACTTCCGACAGACTTCTGTCAACGATTGTCAGACGCCCGCGCCGCAATGCTTCGCGGCGCACGGCGCGGCGCGCCGATTCGCGCTAAAGTGGCGCATCCGTCCGCCCATTGCATCGTTCTCGCCGCTCGTGACCGCTCCGCTCTCGATCGCTTCCGCCCGCGCGCTGCACCTCGCGGCCCAAGGCCTGCTGACCCCGCCCCGGCGCAAAGCCGTCAAGGCCGACGTGCTCGACGCGATTCGCCGGATGGCGCAGTTGCAGATCGATACGATCCACGTCGTCGCGCGCAGCCCGTATCTCGTGCTGTTCAGCCGGCTCGGCCCGTATGCGCCGCAATGGCTCGACGAGCATCTCGCCGACAAGAGGCTGTTCGAATACTGGTCGCACGAGGCCTGCTTCCTGCCGACCGAGGACTTCGGACTGATGCGCCACAAAATGCTCAACCCGGTCGGGATGGGCTGGAAATACGCGGCCGATTGGCACGCGACCCATCGCAAGGAAATCGACGAGCTGCTCGCGCACGTCCGCGCGAACGGCCCCGTGCGCTCCGCCGACTTCACGCGCAGCGCCGGCAAGGGCAACGGCTGGTGGGACTGGAAGCCCGAGAAGCGCCATCTCGAAGTGCTGTTCTCGACCGGGCAGTTGATGGTCGCCGAGCGGCGCAACTTCCAACGCGTGTACGACGTCGCGGAACGCGTGCTGCCGGACTGGGACGACGCGCGCGATCTGCCCCCGCGCGACGCGGTGCTGCCGCGCCTTGTCGACAACACGTGCCGCGCGCTCGGCATCGTGCGCGCGGACTGGATCGCCGACTATTACCGGCTGCCGAAGCGCTCGTATCGCGACGCATTGCATGCGCGCGCGGATGCGGGCGAGCTGCTGCCCGTCGCGGTCGACGGCTGGAAGGAAGACGCGTTCGTGCATCGCGCACTCGCGCCGCTCGTCGACGCCGCGCGCGACGGCGCGCTGCGCTCGACGGTCACGACGCTGCTGTCGCCGTTCGATCCGGTCGTCTGGGACCGGCGGCGCGCGTCGGCGCTGTTCGACTTCGACTACACGATCGAGTGCTACACGCCCGCGCACAAGCGCCGCTACGGCTACTTCTGCCTGCCGATCCTGCATCGCGGGCGGCTCGTCGGCCGCGTCGACGCGAAGGCGCATCGCGCGCAACGCGTGTTCGAGCTGAAGGCCGTGCACATCGAGCCGGGCGTGCGGCTCGGCGCGGGGCTCGCGGCCGACGTCGGGCGCGCGGTGCGCAAGCTCGCCGACTGGCACGAGACGCCGGTGATCGCGATCGGCAACGCGCCGAAGGAGATTGCGCGGGCGATTGGCGCGCAATGACGGACGCGGACGATGGCGAGACCGGGTTGAAGTTGAAGTTGAAGTTGAAATGGAAACCGAAGCCGACGCCGAGGTCGTAAGCGAAGCCGCAGCCGCAGCCGAAAGCGAAGCGTGGCCGGAATCGAAGTCGAAGTCGAAAACCGCATCGACGGCAAACCATCGATAACCCCCTGCCGCCGCCGCGCGCTGACGAACGTCGCCGGTGCCGGCCCGTCGCGCTTTCCGTTCGCATCGACGCCCGTCGACAAGGAAACAAGGAAGCGCTTCACGGGAATGCGATTCGCCGCGCTTTCCCGCAGCGTGCGCGCACGGACTGCATAAAGTTGGGCCTCGGCCGCAAGCGCCCGCACGCCGTCCCGAACGGCTGCGCGCCACCGCAAGCCGCGGCGCCGAAACAGACGGCCACCACGCACACGCCGACTTCCCGTTCGACTCGCCGACGAACCGCCGGCCGATCGACGCCGCGCGCATTCTCGCAAACGAGCGACCGGCCCGCCCGCCGCCGACCGCGCCGAGCAAGGATCGACGCGCACGCGATGCGCCGCCGCGAACGGCCTTCGATCGCGGCGGCACAGGCAACCCGGCCGCCGCCCGCGCGTCGCGCGCTCAGCCGCTCAGCTTGCGAAAGCGCGGCGTGCCGTCGTCGAGCGTTTCGTTGAACATCGCCTCGGGGCGCACCCATAGGCTGCGCTCCTTCGGCCACAACTGCTCGTAGACGACAAGCGATTCCTCCGTCTCCGAATGCCGCGCGACGCCGACCACGCGGTACAGCCCGCCCTTGTAATGACGATGCGTCGCGATGCGTTCGGCTTCCTGCTCGGTCATGATGCGCTCCCTGAAAATCGGCAAGCGCGTATTGTATGCGCGGGCGAGCGCACGAGCGCAGCGCGCCCGACATACTCAGCGCGCCTCAGGTTGCGCGTACACGTTCGGCCGATGCAGTTCCATCCAGCGTTCCGGATGCGCGGGGGCGACGAAGCCGACGGGCCGGTACAGGCCGTGCGCGTCGCTCGTGACGAGCATCACGCGGCGCAACCCGCGCACGGCGTCGTGCGCGAACACGTGATCGATCAGCGCGCCGCCGTAGCCGTTGCCGCGAAACGCGCGCAGGACGAATACGTCGCACAGATACGCGAACGTCGCGCGATCGGTAACGAGCCGCGCGAAGCCGACGAGCCGTTCGTCGAGATACGCGCCGAAGCACAGCGATCCGGCGATCGCCCGCTCGACCACGTCGCGCGGAATGCCCGTCGACCAATGCGCTTCGTCGCGCAGGAACGCGTGAATCGCGTCGATGTCGAGTTCGGCGTTGTCGGTCGAAAAGCGCAGCGCGGACGTCGATGAGGTGGACACGGCAGGGCTCCGGAAAACAAAACGCCGATGGCGAATGTTTTAGACGATAACGCGAAGCGCAGGCGTTCAACAAGGGACGCGACGATGCCGCGCGTTTCGCGGTGCGGGATGCATGTCGAAGCGCGTGCTCGACGCGCCGCGCGCTCGCGCCTCGCGCGGCGTGAGTGAGTGAGTGAGTGAGTGAGTGAGTGAGTGAGTGCGTGAGTGCGCGCGGCGTGCGATGCGAGCGCGAACGGCGACGCCGACGATCGCGGCTAGGACGACGCCGCCCGCCCGGAAAAGCGCCGCGACCGCGTGCGTACGCCCGCCTGCTTGAGCGTCTCGCTCGGCGTGTGGCCGAACGCCGCCTTGAACGCCCGGCTGAAGTATTTTTCGTCCGCGAACCCGTGCCTCCACGCAACGGAGGCGATCGACTCCGCCGGCCGCGCCGGATTCGCCAACACATGCCGAGCCAGTTCGAGCCGCCTGCGTCGAACCCGGTGCATGATGCCGCCCATCGGCTCGAAGAGCTGATAGAGCTTGGCCCGCGACACGCCCACGGCCTTGCAGATCGAGTCGGGCGTCAGGTCGGGCGCAAGGAGATGGGCGTCGATGTGCCGCTGAACGCGCTGCCTGAGCAGCATGCCGATCTCCCGCCCCGCCTCCGCCACGGCGTCGGGCGTCCCGGACACGCACGCGTTCGCGAGGCGCGCCGTCGATCGGGCGATGTCGGGAATCTCGGCGGTCGTCAGTATCGGCAGGTTGCGAATCAACGAGCGGATGTGATCGGCAAGCAATCGCCCGGTGCCGGACATCAGCGAACTTCCGTGCAAGCTGTCCACCCGCGTCGAAAGCAGCGCCCGCGGAACGGCGAGCCACAGCATCGAGCCCGCGGCGATCCGTGAGTCGAACGGTTGCCCGGCGTCGACGAGATATAGCTCGTCGGGCCGCTTGACGCCGGTTTCGGATGCGCTCTGCCAGACGAGCGCACCACTCGCATGCAACGTGAATTGACAGACGTCGAGACCGTCCGCGCGAATCCGAGGCCGGTTGCGCGTCGCCTTGATCGTCGCGCGGCGCGCGGCGTGAAGCCAGCGATGCTCGCCGACCGACATCGCACCGACGGCCGCCCCCGTACAGTCCCAGTCGAACGGCACGCTCGCGGAATCCTCGAGCGAATATGCGCAATGGCCGCCGGCCGTCCAGACTTCGAATCGATCGCGCGCGGGCACGTCCAAAGTCGAAAATCGCTGGATATCGATATGCGTTTCGCCCACGTCGCCCCCGATATACGTCGTTTTTGCGACGAGATAGGAACGCTCGATTTCGATTTGAATCAATTCGGCCGAGCATTCGCCGATCGTTACCCGTCGCGCCGAGACGTTCAACGCTCGCGCATGGCCGGCGCCCCGTCGCGCCAAAAATAGACGGGAATCCACCATCCGCGCGATACGCGTTCAATATACTCGGCCACGCGGGGAAACCCGTTTCATTCAGCCGTCGCCGCGATATCCAAGCCGTCCCGCGGCTGATATCCGCGCATCGGCAAGCATTCCTCGCGACAACAATTAACGAAAACCTGGGGATATCATGAAAATCAAATCCGCATTAATCGCCGTGATTGCGCAAGCGGCGGTATCCGGTGTCTGCGCCGCGAGCGCCGACACCGGCGACCTCGACGTCAACCAGCTCCGCGCGGCCGTGTCCAACACGACGACGCGCGCATCCGGCGGCATCGACCAGTCCAGTCTCAGTTCGGAGCAACAGGAACAACTCGTCCAGTGGCTCGCCGGCGCCCCTTCGCAGAAATGGAAACCGGGGCCGATCTGCATGTGGAGTTGTCCGCCGCCGTTCGGAAGCCTGTCGGCGGACCCGCAGCGTGTCAACGTGCCGGTCAGCGGCACGGGCAGCACGACCATTCACTGGACGTGGGACGAATCCCACCAATACCCGATCGCGGAATACGCATGCCTGTGGGTCACGACGCCCGGCAATTCCCAGGCCTACGTCGTGGATTGCGAACATCCGGGCAATCGCTACACGGTTTATATCCCGTGGATCGGCCAGGGGTCCTACAACTTCTTCGTCGCGCTTCGGCAGCAGTCGCCCGCGCCGGTTGCCGGCATGCCCGTGCTGGCCGCGACGACGGTGACCGGCACCCGGTGATCGTGCATGAAGGCGCGCCGCGCCGGCGCGTCGCCCGATACGCGACGCGGCGCGCCTTTTCGTGCCGGGCGGAATGCGAGGCGGCGCGTTGCCCGACGCCGCTTGTCGACGAGCGGCACTCGAAGGCGAAGGCAACGCGCTCATGCGCCGCGTTCGCGCCGACGAGCGCGCGGCCGTGAACGCGACGCCGCGGGCGACGCCGTCGGACGGCACGTACGCATCGGGCCAGCGCAGCCGGCGAGAAAAGAAACGCGCTTGCCGCCGACGCGTCCGGCGCGCTCCGCCCGACGCCGGTCGCCGGCCTCATCCGAATCGATTCGATCGCGCGCCCCGCGACTCGGCAGCGCGTCGATCGACGTTCGCCGCGCCCGCCGTGCAAACGCGGGCCGCGCGAGAGGCGGCGAGCCGCGGCGATGCGCGCCGTCATGCGAACGGCCGCACGCCGATCAGCCAGCCATGCAGTGCGAACGCGAACAGCCCCCAAACGACGAGCCCCACGCCGAGCGCGACGCCGTCGCGTACAAGCGATCCCGCCGGATAGCGAACGCCGTCGCGCCGATCGCGCGCACGCGAAGCGATGAAGTCGACGAACGCCCATGCGAAGAACGCGGCGAACAGCAGCTCCGCGTGCAGCGTCCCGTTCGCGAGCAGATGCGCGCCCGCCCACACCATCACGCCCGCGAGCATCGGATGGCCGACGAGCGCCTTGATTCGCGTGCCCGGCACGTAGGCGGCCGCGAGCAGCACGAACGCGATCGCGGTCAGGAGCGCCGTCAAGTGCCTGACGCCGACGGGCGGAAACCACAGCGACGCCGTATCCGCGCGCGCAAGCCCGTAGCCCCAGACGATCAGCACGAACCCGACCACCGACGCGAACGCGTACATCCCCTTCCAGCGCCGCTCGCCGAGGCTCGCGATCTGCGCGGCGCGCCAGTCGCCCGCGACGATTCGAATCGAATGCGTACCCAGGAAGATCACCAAACCGAGAATCAGGACGACCATGTGCATGTCTCCAGGTGGGGAAATCTTGTTGTCGGCCGAATCGGCATACGATGCCGCCGTGCATCGTACACCTCGCATCGCGCCCTTCCGCATCCTCCGTACCATCGTTTCTCGTCTGGGCCGCCGGCGCACCGCGCGGTTCACGACCGCGCGCGCGGCGCAACGCCCGCAAGGCCCGCTCGATCTCGCGATCGGCCGACGCGCGCGCATCGGGATACCTCGCCATGCCGCGCACACCTGCCGCGCTGCCTTGCGCCGGCCTCGCCGCGCGCGCTCGCGTTCGTGCCGGCAACACCGGGATGCGACGGTACCGGCCCGCGCTTGCAGGCCCAAGCGCGACGCGACGACTGACGTCCGACGCCCGACGCTTGCTGCGCATGTCCGCGCACGATCGCACTTCGCTTTTTTGTTGTCGCCCTGCTGTCGCCCTGTTGCGTCTCGCCGACATGTCATCGCGCACACCGTACACCATTGCGCGTGCCGGCGCGCGCCGCGCGGCGGCGTGCCGCAGCCGCGCTACTTCCGCTTCGCGCGGCGCGCGCCGGCCCCCGCGCGAACGGCCGCGCGATAGGCGCCGCGACACCAGTCGCGCAATGTGCCCACGTCTTCGAGCACGTCGGCGGGCGTCTCGAAATAGCCGCCGACGACGACCGTTCGCGTGCGCCCCGGATACGAGAACGGCCGCATGCCCGCTCGCTCGAACGCCGCGCGATTGTCATCGTCGACGCGCAGGAACAGCGATCCCGCATGGACGAAGCCGAACAGCACGCCGTCGATCCTGAGCGACGCGCCGCTGAAGAAGCGCGCGACGCCGATCGGCCCGAGCGCTTCGAGCTGCTCGGCGAGCTCGTCCGCGCGCAGCTTTTCCGCTTTCCAGTTCATCGCTCGCCGCCGCGCCGCGCCGCGCGCGGTCGAACGCCCGCCGCCACGCGGCCGCATGCTCGCGGCGGCGCGATCGTCATCGAACGATGAAGACGAATCGACACGCGCATCAACGTGCGGCGGCAACCACGTCGGCCACCGCGGCCGTCAGCTTCTTCGCGTACGGCACGTGCAGGAACTCGTTCGGCCCGTGCGCGTTCGATTTCGGGCCGAGCACGCCGCACACCATGAATTGCGCGGCCGGGAAGCCCTCCTGCAGCACGTTCATCAGCGGGATCGTGCCGCCCAGGCCCATGTACGCGCAGTCGGCGCCGAAGTGCCGGCGCGACGCGTCGCCGAGCGCCGCGCCGAGCCACGGCGCGACGTCGGGCGCGTTCCAGCCGGTCGCCGCGCCCGCGTCGGGCTTGAACGTGACCTTCGCGTTGTACGGCGGATCAAGCTCGAGCAGCGCCTTCAGCTGCTGCACCGCCTGCGCGGCGTCGACGAGCGGCGGCAGCCGCAGCGACAGCTTGAACGCGGTGCGCGGCCGCAGCACGTTGCCCGCGTTCTCGAGCGCGGGCAGCCCTTGCGCGCCCGTGACGGACAGCGACGGCCGCCACGTCGAATTGAGTAGCGCCTCGCTCGGATCGTCGGTCGTCGGCAGCACCGGCTTGCCGTCCTGCCCGCATGCCCACGGCAGCCCCTTCCACACGGCGTCGCCGAGAATCGACGCGGCCGCCTCGGTCTCGCGCAGGCGGCTCGCGGGCACCTCGCAATGGAACGACGACGGCAGCAGATTGCCGGTAGCCGCATCCTCGAGCCGCTCGAACAGCTGGCGCATCACGCGGAAGCTCGACGGCGCGATCCCGCCGTACACGCCCGAATGCACGCCCTCCTCGAGCACCTCGACCTGCAGGTCGCCCGACACGAGCCCGCGCAGCGACGTGGTGAGCCACAGCTGATCGTAGTTGCCCGCGCCCGAATCGAGGCACACGACGAGGCTCACGTCGCCGAGCCGCGCGCGCAGCGCGTCGACGTACGGCAGCAGGTCGTAGCTGCCCGACTCCTCGCAGGTCTCGATGAGGCCGACGCAGCGCGGCCGCTCGATGCCTTGCGCGTCGAGCGCGCCGAGCGCCGCGAGGCTCGCGTAGATCGCGTAGCCGTCGTCCGCGCCGCCGCGGCCGTACAGCTTGCCGCCCTCGAGCTTCGGCGTCCACGGGCCGAGATCGGCGCGCCAGCCGTCGAATTCGGGCTGCTTGTCGAGGTGACCGTAGAGCAGGATCGTGTCGGCGCTGCCCGCGCGCGTCGCGGGCGTCTCGAAGAAGATCACCGGCGTGCGGCCGGCGAGCCGCACGATCTCGACCTTCAGCCCCTTGACCGGCTGCCGCTCGGCCCATTGCGCGGCGTCGACGACGACGCGCTCGATGTAGCCGTGCTTCGCCCAGTCGGGATCGAATGCGGGGCTTTTCGCGGGCACCGCGATGTAGTCGGTCAACGCGTGCAGGATCTCGTCGCTCCATTTGCGTTCGATGAAATCGGCGAGGCGGTCGTGGTCGATGGCGGAAGCGGTGGCGGTGGTCATGGCGCGGAGCAGACGAACTGTCTGACGGAAGTGGAGTGGCGATGATAGCGCCGGTGCGGGCAGTTATGCACGCGCCGAAAAAAGCGACGCGCGTTGTGCGATGCAACTCGGTTGCGCGTTCGTCGCGCCGAATCGGAAACCGGCGGCCCGCAGAAGCCGCCATCGACGGCGAGGTCGCGGCGAGCCGCCGCCGAACGCGTGTTGCGGCCGCACATCGGGAATATGTGCGTTTGCGGCCCGCTCGCATGCGACGTATGCGCGTGCCACGTCCGCATTTTGTGTAGCTCGAGATGCGCGCCTGCGATTCTCGTGTAGGCGATGAGCTTGTTTGCGGACTGCGCGCTCAAGATGCGTGCGCGTGCGAGCGCCGCGAGATGCGCACTCGGTTGCGGCAAGGACGTTCGCAGCGTGCGCGTCGTACGACGCGCGCTGTCGCGATACGCATGTTCGCGACGTGCGCGCCCAAGAGACACGCGTCTACGGCGCACGCACGGCGTCCGCTGCCCCGCGATGTCGCGGGCCGAACGCCGCTCGCTCCGCTCCGGCACCGAATCGAGCCGCCCCGCCGCCTTCGTCTGCGCATCGCCCCGACACCGCACGCGCACGCGCCGCCGCCCGGGCGGCGCGCGTCAACGCGCATCGAAGCCGCGGCGATACGCGGCTGGGCTCGTTGCCGCGATGCGCCTGAAGTGCCGGCGCAGCGACTCCTCCGAACCGAACCCCGCGAGCGCGGCGACGCGCGCGACCGACAGCGCGGGGTCTTGCTCGATCATCTCCTTCGCGAGCCCGACCCGCTCGCGGATCAGCCATTCGTACGGGCCGAGCCCCGTCGCGTCGCGAAACTGCCGCTGCAGCGTGCGCGGGCTCATCGCCGCGCGCGCGGCGAGCGTCGCGAGCGTGTGCGGCTGCGCGGCATGCGCGCGCATCCAGTCGATCAGCTTCGCGAGCCGATCGCCGCCGACGCCCGGCAGCGGCCGCGGCACGAACTGCGCCTGGCCGCCGTCGCGTTGCGGCGGCAGCACGAGCCGCTGCGCGACGCGATTGGCGATCGCGCTGCCGTGATCGCGGCGCACGATGTGCATCAACATGTCGAGGCCCGCCGCCGAGCCCGCCGACGTGACGATCCGCCCTTCGTCGACGTAGAGCGCGTCGGGATTCACGCGCAGCGACGGATAGCGCGCCTGCAGACGCTGCGCGTAACGCCAGTGCGTCGTGACGGTCGCGCCGTCGAGCACGCCCGCCGCGGCAAGCACGAACACGCCCGAGCAGATCGAGCAAAGCCGCGCGCCGCGCCGGTGGGCCGCGCGGATCTTCTTCAACAGCGGCTCGGGCGGCGTTTCGTCCGGATCGCGCCAGCCGGGAATCACGATCGTGTCCGCGCGATCCATCAGCGCGAGCCGATACGGTGCTTCGACCTTGATGCCGCCCGCCGCGCGCACGGGCCCCGGCTCGCTCGCGCAGACCGCGAAGCGATACCAGTCGACGCCGAGTTCCGGCCGCGGCAGCGCGAACAGCTCGACGACGCAGCCGAATTCGAAAGTGCAGAGCCGATCGTACGCGAGCGCGACGACGAGATGATTGTGCATGGCGCGATGTTACCGGAAGTTGTCGATCGCGCCACTGTCGCGCGACGCGCGCGATCCGGATACTGAGCGCTCGTTCGCCACTGCAACCATTCGACACGAGGAGAACCGGCCATGTCCCGCGTCACCGAAACGCCCGCCGCCGACAGCGCGGCCGCCGCCGCGCACTTCGCGGCATCGCTCGGCTTCGAGACCGATTGCTGGGACGTGCACGACGCGCTGGCGTCCGGCGCGCCCGATTTCGTGCTGCTCGACGTGCGCGGCCCCGGCCTCTACGCGGCCGGACACGTGCCCGGCGCGCTCAACCTGCCGCATCGAAAGATCGTTGAAAGCAAGCTCGCGGAATTTGCGCGCGGCACGTGCTTCGTCGTCTATTGCGCGGGGCCGCACTGCAACGGCGCGGCGCGCGCGGCGCTGCGGCTCGCTCGCCTCGGCCGGCCGGTGAAGCTGATGCTGGGCGGCGTGACGGGCTGGCTCGACGAAGGGTTCGCGCTCGCGCGCGCCGGCGGCGCGCAAGCGTAACGTTGCGTAAGGCGCCGTCAACCGGTGTAAGCCAGCATAAGGCAGCGATCGATCCGTTACGAATCCGCAACAATTAGTTGTCTGCACAACAACCGAAAAAGCGCGACAATCAACTCCATCGCAGGTGCGACGTCAAGTCGCACCGCAGCACGGATGGAGAAGCCTCATGCAGATGGGAATCCTGATCCAGATTGGCGGCTCGGTCGTCGCGATCGCGCTCTATTTTCTTCCGGCGATCGTCGCCGATCGCCGCAGCCGCGGCGACAAGCTCACGATCGCGCTGTTCAACGCGCTGCTCGGCTGGACGGGCATCGGCTGGCTGCTGACGCTCTACTGGGCGCTGCAGCCGAACGCGGCCAACAATTTCGCCGGCGAGGTGCTGCTCGAGCGCCGCGCGATCAGCATGAAGACGTTCTCGACGGGCCTCGTCGAACGCGTGCAGCGGCGGATCGCCGCGCAGGAGCGCTGGGCCGAAAAGCAAGGCACTCGCTGATTGCGCCCCGCCGCGTTTGTCGCGTCCTCGCGCGCGATAGCGGTCGGCCTGAGCGGCAACGCAGCGGCACCCACCCGCACATGCGACTACGCCGCGCGCCCGTTCGGGCCGCGGCGCAGCGTTCGGCGCTCACGCGTGCGCCGTTTTCCTGACGAATGCTTGACGCTCGGACGCGCGATCCCGCGTCACGCCTGCATGCCGCCGCGCACCGACTGCGAGCGCATCCGCGCGAGCCCCGCCGAAATCGTCCGCGGCTCGAGCACGACGGTCTCGTTCGGAAACATCTCCTGGCGGAATTCGCCGTGCTCGTCGAACCATTGGCAGATCACCCATTCGCCCGTGTCGAACACGACCGGGCCGGCGTACGTCACCGTCATGCGTGGACCGCCCGTCTTGAGCGTCACGACGTCGCCGACCCGAAAGGAAGTGGTATGCGTATCACGGTAAGTCATCATGGTGGCCCTTTTTCGGAAATAATTTATTTATTCATTTTTCCGGATCTTCGATCCAGCTATTCGTTCATCTCCCGCAGATTAGCAATCGACTGAATAGCCGGCAAGTCGCCATTAAAACTTTTTTTTCGAATCGGGTTAATAAGTGGCGGCATCGTTACGCGACCTTGGCCGCTCGACAGCGCGCCAGAGCGGCCTTGGCGGCGTGTTGCGCCGCAATTTCATTTGCAATGCAACAATCGCCGCCAATCTAATTCAGCGCATCGATACGTGGAAACGTTTCCAATTGCGGAGCAGATTTATCGTCGAATGCGCCGGGAGTAAACGGCACGCTCCGGATATGGCGGCTTGAAAGACTTTTGCAATCCGCGCGAATGCGGCGCCGCACTCAGACGACGTATGCGCCCTTTGCGTGCAGCTCCGCCTCGGCCTGCTCGAGCGCCGCGATCGCGTCGCCGCCTTCGAGCGCGAGCAATTGCGCGACGAGCGCTTCCACCAGCGCATGCGCGGCGACGAGCGACGGGAAGAACGACGGGCTGTCGTGCGTGAAGATCAGTTGCGCGTCGGCGTGCAGCGCGATCGGCGACACCGCGCTGTCGGTGATCGCGACGATCTTGCCGCCCTGCGCGCGCGCCGCCTGAGCGACGCGCGTCGCCTCGGCCGAATACGGCGCGAAGCTGACGACGACGGTCACGCTGTTCTTCGCGATCGTCCGCAGTTCCATGTCGAGCGAGCCCGCCACGCCTGTCAGCAGCGACACCGTCGGCCGGAACAGCCGATAGCCGTAGACAAGGCCGAACGCGACCGGATAGCACGACCGGAAGCCCGCGACATGCACGTGCGCGGCCTTGCGCATCAGCTTCGCCGCATCGGCGAGCGCCTGCGCGTTCTGCGCGGCGCTCGCCTCGAGGTTGTGCTGCTGCGCGGCGAGCAGATCGGCCGCGAGCGAGGCCTTCGCGTTCGGCTTCACGAGCGAACGCGCGCGCTGCGTGAGCGGCTGCGGCCGCGTGCGCACGCGCGCGACGAACAGATCGCGCAGCTCGTTCCAGCCCGGAAAGCCGAATTGCTGCGCGAGCCGCACGAGCGACGCCGGCTGCACGTTCGCGCGCTGCGCGACCTTGCGCATCGACGACACGGCCACCTCGTCGGGATGATCGAGCAGGAACGCCGCGCCCACCTGGAATTGCGGGCTCAGCTCGGAAAATTGCGCCCGGATCAGGGACGCGAGTTCATCGAAATCGGCGGGCATCGTGGTCGGGGGAAAAGTCGATCGGCCATGGTATCACCCGCATTGCGCGGTCGATGCCTGCGAATGCCGGGCGGCGCGAGATGGGGCCGGGGCCAAGTTCGCCGCGACCTGCCCGGCAGCGCGCCGTGATTCGGATTCGCGCGCGCATTGTCGGGCCGGCCCGCCATGCTTGCAGAAGATGCGATGGATGACGCGCTTTCCGATCTTTCCGATCTTTCCGATCTTTCCGATCCTTCCGATCCTTCCGATCCTTCCGATCCTTCCGATCCTTCCGATCCTTCCGATCCTTCCGATCCTTCCGATCGTCAGATTTTTCGATCTTCGATCTTCGATCTTCGGGCCTTTGGGCCTTTGGGCTTTTGGGCTTTTGGGCTTTTGGGCTTTTGGGCTTTTGGGCTTTTGGGCTTTTGGGCTTTTGGGCTTTGGGGCTTTGGGGCTTTGGGGCTTTGGGGCTTTTGGGCTTTTGGGCTTTGAGGCTTTGGGGCCTTCGGACCTTCGGGCCTTCGAGTCATCCGATCTTCTGATCTCCTTCAATAATTCCAATCTCAACGATCCTCGCCGCCCGCTTCGATCCGGCGAAGTTTCACCCGTCGATTCATTCGGTCCCGCGATCGTTGCCCCACCTCGATTCACCGCTTCTTCGCCGTTTCGATGTCTCGCCGATCGTCCCATTCGAGGACTTCATTCGGGGACTTCATCAACGTCGTCATCACATTCCCTTGCGACTCCCTCGTTTCAGCGCGCCTTCAAGCCCCGATCCCCAAATCTTCGATCGACGCGCGCCGATCCATCGCTGCGCCGGCGATTCGCGCCGTCGCGCGCCAAATCGCCCATCTACGACCATCTAGGCTCACCCGCGCCCGCCGTCGCCCGCCCCATCGCGTCGCGCTCCGCATTTCCCGACGCTTTAAGCCGCCGCTAAGCATCGAGCGCTTATCATTCCCGCAAGCGGCATGCACGCGCACGCGCGCGCCGCGCTCTGACGGAATCTCGAAACATGCGCGTATTGCTCGTCGAAGACGATCCGCTCATCGGCAGCGGGCTCGAACAAGGACTGAAACAGGAAGGCTTCGCGGTCGACTGGGTGCAGAACGGCGACGCGGCGTCGCTCGCGCTGCGCACGACGCCGTACGGGCTGCTGCTGCTCGACCTCGGCCTGCCGGACAAGGACGGCCTCGCGGTGCTCGCCGCGCTGCGGCGCCGCGACGACGCGCTGCCCGTGATCGTGATCACCGCGCGCGACGCGCTGCCCGACCGGATCGCCGGGCTCGACTGCGGCGCCGACGACTATCTCGTCAAGCCGTTCGCGCTCGAAGAGTTGCTCGCGCGCATCCGCGCGGTGAACCGCCGCCAGACGGGGCGCGCGCAGACGGTGCTCGCGGCGGGCGCGCTGCGGCTCGATCCGGCGCGCCATCAGGTGTGGCGCGGCGACGAGGAAGTCGCGCTGTCGCCGAAGGAATTCGTGCTGCTGCACGAGCTGATGCGCGAGCCGGGCGCGGTGATCTCGCGCGAGCAGTTCGAGGAGCGGCTGTACAGCTGGGGCGAGGAAATCGAGAGCAACGCGGTGCAGGTCCACATCCACAACCTGCGCAAGAAGCTCGGCCACGACACGATCCTCACGGTGCGCGGCGTCGGCTACCGGATCGGAGACGGCGCATGACGGGCGCGCCGCGCGGCTTCGCGCGCCGGCTCACCGCATCGCTGCGCGGCCGGCTGCTGATGTGGCTGCTGCCCGCCGCGTGCGTCGTCGGCGTGCTCGCGAGCACGGGCACCTACTGGGGCGCGCTGCGCGAGCTCGACGATCTGCTCGACGATCAGATGCGCAGCATGTCGAAGCAGATTCAGGTCGACGACAGCGGCAAGCTGTCGATCGAGGGGCGCGACAAGCTCGGCAAGCGCCACCCGGCCGATTACGATTCCGACGACGTGCTGCTGCAAGTATGGCGCGGCGGCCAGCTCCAATTCACGACCGATCCGGCAACGCAGCTGCCGCCGCCCGCTGCGGCCGGCTTCGTGGCGCTCGACGCGGGCGGCCAGCGCTGGCACACGTACGTGCGCGAGAGCGCGGGCACCACGATCCGCGTCGCGCAGCCGCGCCAGGCGCGCTGGGAGGCGATCGCGGGCATCGCCGTGCATCTGCTCTGGCCGGTGCTGTCGCTGCTGCCGCTGCTCGCGGTCGGGCTGTGGCTCGGCATCGGTTACGGGCTGCGGCCGCTCGGCGCGATTGCCGCGGGCCTGAAGCGCCGTCATGCGAATCACCTCGACCAGCTCGACATCACGACCGTGCCGACCGAGGCGCAGCCGCTCGCGTCCGAGATCAACGATCTGCTCGCCCGGCTCGACCGCTCGTTCACGCTGCAGCGGAACTTCATCGCGGACGCCGCGCATGAATTGCGCACGCCGATCATGGGCCTGTCGATCCAGACGCAGCTGCTGCAACGCACGGCGAGCGCCGACGAGCGCGCGCGCATCCTCGCGCAGATCCAAGCCGCCACGACGCGCCTGTCGCATCTCGCCGAGCAGTTGCTCACGCTCGCGCGCCTCGAGCCCGAGGCGCAATCGGCGACGTTCGCCGACGTCGATCTCGCCGCGCTGTGCCGCTCGGTCGTCGCCGAGCGCTCGCGCGTCGCGAGCGCGCAGCATGTCGATCTCGGCGCGGTCGGCACGGCGCCCGTGCGCGTGCAAGGCAACGCCGACACGCTGCGCGTGCTGCTCAACAATCTCGTCGACAACGCGATCCGCTATGCGGGCGCGGGCGCGCGCGTCGACGTCGAAGCGCGCGCCGACGCCGGCGGCGCGCCCGCGCTCGAAGTGCGCGACAACGGCCCCGGCATTCCGGTGGCCGATCGTCCGCGCGTGTGGGAGCGCTTCTATCGCGGCGGCGGCGCGCAGCTCGTGTCGGCGTCGGGCAGCGGGCTCGGGCTGTCGATCGTCAAGCGCATCGCCGAGCAGCATCGCGCGGAGGTGTCGCTCGCGAGCGGCGCCGACGGGCGCGGGTTGACGGTGACGGTACGCTTCGGCGCGAAGCCGCGGGCGTGAGCGGCGCGGCACGCGGGCGCGGCGGCCGGCTCGGTTGCGCGTCGACGCCCGGCGGAGGTGGCGTGTTCTTTGCGGTCGGCACGTGCGCTGCTTGGTGGGGCGGCGGATCGGTTTGTCGGTTTGTCGGCAGATCGGCAAACCAGTGAGTGGGTAAACCACTGAATCGGCGAATCGGCGAATCGCCCAATTCATCACGCGAACCGCACGATCATCGCGCGCCGAACGCCACGTCCTTGTCCACATTTTTTGTTGGCAAGCTTGTGGACATCCTGAGCATCCGGCAATCAAGTCATTGATGCGGCAGCCTTTTCCCAAAGGTGTCACGAATGCGGCACGCTGCGCCTACGCGCGCACGTACGCGGCATGCGGCGTTGCCTGTGCGCGGAGCTGCTCACGTCGGCTTCGCGACATATGAACATCCGTTCACCGAAATCGCCCATAAGAAATGCGCCGTCGTTTTCCACAATTTTTGTTGGCAAGCTTGTGGAGATCCTGGGTGCGCCGCGATCAACTCGTTGATCCATTGGACTTTTGTCGAGCAGCTCAGGCAAGCGGCGGCACGTACGGAATCGCGCTGTCGCCAACGGCCTTTGACGTCTTCGCGCGTGCAACTCGCGCACTGCCTCGCGCCGTCCGGCCATTCGACATGCTCGATGGCCGAGCCGCTTTTCCACAATTTTTGTGGTCAAGCGTGTGGATATCCTGAGCATCCGCCGCCCAAGCAATTGATCCTGCGACATTTTCACGAACAGGGCGACAAAGAAGCAGCGCACGCAAGTTCATCGCATGCGAGCCGCCGGTCGAACCCCCGTTCGCCCATGCCGGCTTGAGCAGCCGGGCCGCCGCATCTCCGGCAGCGCTTCCGCGCGCCTTTTCCACAATTTTTGTGGTCAAGCTTGTGGACATCCTGAGCATCCGATTCTCAAGCCATTGATCCAGCGACACTTTTCTCCGCATGTCAATGAAGCGGCACATGGCGTCGGCATACCCCTTTTCGCGCAGATCGGCGCGGCGTCGCGGCCGGGGTTCGACAATCGCGCCATCGCGTCGGCGAACGCGATCGCATCGCGGCCTTTTCCACATTTTTTGTTGGCAAGCTTGTGGATAGGCTGGGCATCCGACAGTCAACTCATTGATCCGCCGACGTTTTCTCGTACGCACCAAACAAGCGACACGAGCGCGCCATGTTCGCGCCCGTGCGGACCATCAACATCCGGCCATTTCAACGCGCGATATCGAGCGATGCGCTCAGCATTCGGCGAATCTTCGATGCGCGATCTGAAGTCGAGCCTTGTCCACAATTTTTGTTGGCAAGCTTGGGGACATCCTGAGCATCGGGCGCACAACACATTGATCCGACGACACTTTCGCCGAGCAGTCAGAACTGCGGCACGGCGACGGAAATCGGTTCGCCGCATGCGCATGCATGCGCGTCGCGCCGCGCCGACTCGTCACGGCGCAAGCGCCCGCGCGACAAAACAACCCACAATGCATTTTCGACATTAGGGTTTTCCACAGATTTTGTGCGCAAGCTTGTGGATATCTCGGCGAACTCAGCGCCAAACAATTGATATATCGACATTTTTCCGGAATCGTCGTACCGTCGGCACAAACCGTTGCGAAGCGTCGGCGACGCAGCCCGGGAAATGGCAACGAAAGCGCTCACGCGCGCCGGCTCGCGCGAACTTGCGAGCGACCGCTCGCGCACGCGGCGGCCGTCGCGCGCCTTCGCGTCGGCCGCCGCCCTGACCTCGCGCCCGCGATGACGCGCGCGTCGCTCACACCGGATAATCGAGCTTCGGATACCAGTCGACGCCGCGCCCTTCCGGCGTCATGTCAAGGATCGTCCATAGCGGCATCGGATCGGGCGCGCCGCGCGGGTCCTGCCCCGGGTCCACGCTCCAGCCGCCCAGCTCGCCGCTCCAGAAATGGCGGATCGCGCCGTCGCGGCGCGTGAACACGTTGATCGCCGGATCTTCGCCGCCGTCTGCGCCGATCGCGTGATAGTCCTGGCTGTACCGGCCGTCGAGATCGCAATACAGCTTGAGATCGCGCCAGCCGCGCTCGCGCTTGAACGCGACGAGCCGCTCGATCGGCGAGCGCGCGACGACCGCGAGCGCGACGCGCTGCTCGACATCGCGCGCCTCGCCGTTCCATGCGCCGAGGAGCGACGTGCACATCGGGCACGGCCGCTGTCGCTGCGGCCCGAACATGTAGCTGTAGACGACGAGCGTCGCCTTGTCGCCGAACAGGCCGGCGAAGCCGCACGGCCCGCGTTCGCCTTCGAAGCGATAATCGCCCGTCACCTCGCCGCCCGGCGGCAGCGTGCGCCGCAGCGCGGCGACGCGCTCGACGTGCCGGCGCAACTCGATCTCCTCGACGAGCAGCGCGTCGCGCGCGCGACGGTATGCGTCGCTCTCGTTCGGCCAGTGCGTCGTGTTGCGCTTCACGAGCTCGGCGGCGGGGGTCAGCGTGGAACTCACTGTCATGTCAGTCTCCTGTCGATCGAACGATTCAATCCCGGTCGGGCGCGCCGAGCGGGAACAGGTGCCGATACGGACGCGCCTCGTCGAGCGCGCGCGCGAACGACGGCCGCGCGAGCAGCCGCTTGCGATACGCGATCACGCGCTGCAGCGACGCATCGATCGGATGCGTCCAGTCCGCGTAGAACAGCGACGGCGCGGCCGAACAGTCGGCAAGACTGAACGCGCCGCCCGCCGCCCAGTCGCGGCCCTCGAGCGCGCGTTCGAGCCACGCATACGACGTGCCGAGCATCCGGCGCGCATCGGCGACGCCGCGCGGATCGCGCTCGGCCTGCGGCCGCAGCGCGTCGAACACGATCTTCTGCAGCGGCGTCGACACGTAGCAGTCGAAGAAGCGGTCCATCATGCGCACGTCGAGCGCCGCGCCGGCGTCGGCGGGCAGCAGCCGCGCGTTCGCCGGGCGCCGCAGGCCCAGGTACTCGACGATGATCGTCGACTCGACGACCGTGCGCTCGCCGTCGACGATCATCGGCATGTGCTTGAGCGGCCACCGCGCGGCAAATTCGGCGTTCGCGTCCGGCGTGTCGCCCGCGAGCAGCCGCCACTCGAACGGCAAGTCGTACTCGTACAGCGCGACCAGCACCTTCTGGCAATACAACGAGAACGGATGCCCATAGAACTTCAAGCTCATTGCGTTCCTCCTCGGTCGAGTGGGCGCGCGACGCGCGCCTCACGTGCCTCACGTGCTTCACGCGCCTCACGCGCCTCACGCGCCTCACGAACCTCACGAACCTCACGCGCCGGCCACCGCGCTCACCGCGCGGGCGGCACGCATTGCTCCATCCCCTCGCGGATCTGCTCGGGAGTCAAGTCGCGCTTGTGCGTCGCGACCGACCAGCGATGGCCGAACGGGTCCTCGATCTGGCCGTAGCGGTCGCCCCAGAACATGTCGGCCGCGGGCATCGTCAGCTTCGCGCCCGCCTCCACCGCGCGCGCGATCACCGCGTCGACGTCCGGCACGTACAGATGAATGAACACGGGCGAGCCTTTCAGCGCTTTCGGCCCGAGCGCGCCGCAGCTCCCCATCTCGTCGACGAGCATCAGCGTCGAATCGCCGATCCTGACGGCTGCATGCATCAGCCGGCCGGCCTCGCGCGACGGCAGCCGCGTGATTTCGACGGCGTCGAACGCCTTCTTGTAGAACTCGATCGCGGCGGCGGCACCGTCGCAGATCAGATGAGGGGTGAGCGAATGCATCCCCTCGGGGATCGGTTTGACTGCATCAGGCATGATCGCGGCTCCTTGGCTTCGAATGGTTTCATCGATCGAGCGCGCCGCTTGCGCGGAGGCGCTCTATCGCCACGACGAACGAAGCGGGCGGAATTCGACATGCGCCGCAAAAATTTTTCCCATAAGGTGAACGGCCGGCCGCAGCCGGCGCGCGCCGGCGTCGACGCGGCATCGCACACGATGCCGGAAAGCACGTCGATCAATCGCATCCGGCCGGTCGGCCGGGCCGCGCATGCTGCGCACGCAGCGGATAACGCGGAAGAAACGGGCAGCCGCTTCGCGCGGCCCGCCGCCGCGGGTTATCAACAATTTCTGTCGACAAATATGTGGATATCCTGCGCACGCGCGCGCCAAGCCCTTGAAAGCACGGCGCTTTCCGCGCCGCGGCAATAAGCGGGCACCGGCCGCGCGCGTCGCGTCAGCGCTTCTCGAGGTTCGCCTTCAGCTCGCTCGCCTTGTCGCGCAGCGCCTCGTAGCCGGAGCGCGCATGCTCCGGCAGGTCGGGATCGCCGACGAGCGCGCCGAGCGTCTCGATCAGGCTGAACAGGATGCCTTTCGCCGCGCCGGCCGCGATGCTCTGCGACTGGATCGACTCGTGCAGGTGATCGACGGCCGCCTCGAACTGCTCGAGCTTCGGCTGATCGTCTTGCCGGCGCGCTTCGTCCGGCTTCTCGTTCGTCATGATGATGCCTCCCGTCTATCGGCTCGTTGCGAATCGTGGATCGATGCCGTCATTGTATGGCGAGCGCCGCGCGCCCGACGCGAGCGAGCGCAATCTTCACAGCACCGTGACGACGCGCACGCCGCTCGGCTCCGCCGCCGCGACCACCTGCCCTTCGACGCGCCGGAACGTGAGCGACACGCCGTCGTCGCCGACGCGCAAATCGTCGACGCGCAACCAGTCGACGCCTTCCGGCAGATCCGGCCGCTCGATGCGCACTTCGCGCCGCGCCGCGTCGACCGAGATGCCGAGGCACGCCTGCAGCATCATGAACGGCGCGCCCGCCGCCCACGCCTGCGGCAGGCACGCGACCGGATACGCGGTCGGCGGCTCGCCGGGCCGGCGCGGAAAACCGCAGAAAAGCTCGGGCAGCCGCATGTCGAAGCTCACTGCGGCCTCGAACAGCGCGCGCAGCAGATCGAGCACCGAGCGCTTGTCGCCGTAGCGCGCGAGGCCGCGCGCGACGAACGCGTTGTCGTGCGGCCAGATCGAGCCGTTGTGGTACGCCATCGGGTTGAAGCGCGGCTGCCCCGCCGCGAGCGTGCGCACGCCCCAGCCGGTTCTGAAGAGCGTCGAGCCGAGCACGCGCGCGACCGATTCGCCGCGGCTCTGCTCGGGCAGGCCGAACGCGAGCAGATGCGCGGCGTTCGACGCGAGCACGCGGCACAGCTCGCCGTGGCCGTCGACCGCGATCCCGTAGAAGCCCGCCTCCGGCATCCAGAACAGCGTCTCGACCTGCTCGCGCAGCGCCTTCGCGCGTTGCGCGTAGCACACGGTGTCGGCCGCATGGCCGCGCCGGCGCGAGAACGCCGACATCGCGTCGAACGCCGCGCACGCGTACGCCTGCACTTCGACGAGCGCGATCGGCCCGGCCGGAAAACGGCCGTCCGCATGGAACACCGAATCCTGGCTGTCCTTCCAGCCCTGGTTCGCGAGGCCGCGCGCGGACGTGCGCTGATAGTCGAGCAAGCCGCGCGGGTTGCGGTCGCAGACGCTCATCACCCATTGCGCGGCGCGCTCGAGCGCCGGCCACAGCTCGTCGATCAGCGATTCGTCGTCGGTGTGCTCGAGATACGCGCCCGCGAGCACGACGAACAGCGGCGTGGTGTCGACGCCGCCGTAGTAGAGCGCGAACGGCACTTCGCCCGTGGCCGCCATCTCGCTCTTGCGGAACTCGTGCATGATCTTGCCCGGCTCCGCGTCGCGGAACGCCGCCGTCTCGCGCGCCTGATGCTCGGCGAGAAACCGCAGCACGCCGCGCGCGAGCGACGGCTGCAGCCACAGCATCTGCAGCGACGTGATCACCGCGTCGCGGCCGAACGGCGTCGAGAACCACGGGATGCCCGCATACGGATACGGGCCGGATTCGAGCGATGTCGTCAGCAAGCCGAGGTCAGCGAGCGAGCGGTCGAGCCACGCGTTGAAGAGCGGATTGCTCGTGTGCACGCGCGCCATCGTGCGGCGCCGCTCGCGCATCGCGCGGTGCACGGCGGCAAGCGCCTTGCGCAGCGCGCCGCGCCCCGCCGCGATGCACGGCTGCTGCGCGAACGCGTCGCCGCTCGCGTGCGCGGCGCCGACGCGCGCCTCGACCGTCAGATACAGCGACACGCACGCCTGCGCGGCGATCGTCAGCGTGTAGTCGGCGCGATCGACCGAGAGCGTGTCGGGCGTCGGATCGAAGCCGATCCGCACGCTGCGCTCGACCGCGTCGAGCCCGTCGTAGCGCAGCCTGACCGCGCCCGCCTCGACGCACGGCGGCGCGATCGCGCCGCGCCGATCGCGCCGCGTTCCGCGCACTTCGAACATGTCCTTGAAGTCCGCGCCGAACGACACCGACAGCGGCACCTCGGCGTCGCTCGTGCCGTAGTTCGTCAGCGTGAGCGCCTCGTACAGCACGTTGTCGGCGAGCACGCGCATCCGCTCGATGTGGATCACGCCCTCGGGCGTCTCGCGGCCGCCGAGCGGCGGCAGCGGACGGTTCGTCAGGTGCGCGGTGAACGACGCGTTGTCCGCGCTCGTCGCGCCCGACAGCAGCGACGGCGCGCGGCCGCCGAACGTGAGCCGCCATTGCGACAGCATGCGCATGTCGTCGACGAACAGGCCGTCGTCGCTGCCGCCGATGTCGCCGAGCGCGTCGCTCACGACGAACGCGTCGCCCGCCTTCAGCACGAACTGGCTGCCGCGCACGGCCTTCTGCGTGTCCGGCTCGGGCGCGATGAACGCGGGGGCGGACGGCGCCGGCCGCGCCGGTGCCGGTGCGGCCGGCGCGGACGAGGATGAAGACGCGGCCTGCGGCGCGCGCGGGGAAGAGGAATCGGCTTGCCTCGGCATCGGAACTCCTGGGGGGACGCGGCACGCCGGGTGCGCCGCGTTTTCCGCACAGGATAGGACAGAACGCGCCGGACGCGCAGCGTTGTCAGGGTCGGTTCACCCGCATGACGACTCACATGCGCCATAGAAGGGCCAGGCTCGAGGTTCGCGACGAAGCGGCGGCTCGACGCATTCGCGGCGCGCGCGCCCCGGCGACCGGGGCTTGCGTCGGCCGATCCCGCGAAAATTCGATTCACACGGCATGACAAGCGCGAGCAGCCCGAGCGAATGCTGCGCAATCAGACTGTCGAAAAGCGCCTCGTTTTGACGACCGGAGCGCTGCCGAAAAGAGCCTCGCATGCAACTGGCTGCCGGGTTGCGGTTGAATTGCCCCAGTCGCCCCTCAGGCGAGCGGGGCAGCCGGCGTGTTGCCGCGCACGGTCGCGCCTGAGCGACTCATTGCCGCGCTCCCGGCAAAGCACGTTCCCTGATTTTGAAATTCATCCGCGGTGCTGGCCGCCGGATTTCGCACGAATCGGACGACTACCCGACTTGTCGGCCCACGAATGATCCGTGTGCCAGCAACTTGACGGCGCCCTGACGAGCGCTGCCGTCAGCGTCAAAGCGCGGGGATCGGTTTCGTGGCGACTGGCGCGCTCTCGTTCCAGACACGGTCCAGCGCCGTGACCGAGTACATGTATTCGTGATCGACGCTTGCCTTCGCGTCGAGATAATCGGTTCCTCTGACGGTTGCGACCAGATGCCGTGCGTCGATGTCCCGACACGCATCGCACAGCGGCCGTTCGTGGCGATAGATCGCATACGACACCGTGTCGGCCGAGCCGGCTTGCCATCTCAACCGCACGCCGTCCGGAGTCCGCTCAACGCGCAGGCCATTCACCGCGAGCGGCGGCGTCGCTTTGAGCCATGGCATGGTCGGCACGAGCGCGGGACGCGAATACCACTTGCGAACGAGTTGCGACATCGAGCCGAGGCGATCCGCGCGGACGTCTTTCGCGGAGAAATAGATATCGCCTTTCACTTCGGGAAGCTTGCAATTGAACGCAAGATGATTGTCGAGCTCGCCGGGATCGGACCATCCGGGAGATTGCTCCGATATGCCGACCTTGTAAGCCGCCTGGCCGATATAGAGATGCGCGCGGGACATCCGGGCCTGCTCCACCCACCACGGCACGACCTTGTCGTAGTCCGCGACCGGAAAGCCTTGCGCCCAATAGACTTGCGGCGCGATGTAATCGACCCAGTTCTCGCGGAGCCAGCGGCGCGTATCGGCGTATAGATCGTCGTACGTTTGCGCGCCGGCCGATGTTTGCGAGCCCTGCGGATCGGTGAGCGCGTTGCGCCACACCGCGAACGGCGAGATGCCGAACTTGACCCACGGTTTCGCCGCCTTGATGCGTTGCGCGAGCGTTTCGACGAACACGTCCACATTATGACGGCGCCAGTCGGCAAGCGTCGCGAACCCTCCGCCGTATTGTCCGTATGTCGCGGCATCGTCAAACGTCTGACCCGCGATCGGATACGGATAAAAGAAGTCGTCGAGATGGACACCGTCAACGTCGTAGCGGTCGACCGCGTCCATGATGGCGCTGACGATGTGCTCGCGGGCGGCGGGCATACCGGGATCGAAATAGAATTGCCCACCGTAACGCACGAGCCAGTCAGGATGCAGACGCGCCGGATGCATCGGCGCAAGCGCGTCGAGACGGGTGTTTCTCGTCGCCCGATAAGGATTGAACCATGCGTGCAGTTCGAGATTGCGCCGATGCGCCTCGGCGACCGCGAACGCGAGCGGGTCGTAGCCGGGATCTACGCCCTGCGTGCCGGTGAGGAATTCAGACCACGGCGCGAAAGGTGACGGCCAGAACGCGTCCGATACCGGCCGCACCTGCAGGATCACCGCGTTGAAATTCAGCCGGACAGCGTCGTCGAGCCACTTTCGCAGTTCGTCTTGCTGTTCGACGAGCGTGAGCCCCTCCCGGGAAGGCCAGTCAATGTTCGCCACCGACGCGATCCAGAGCGCGCGAAATTGCCGCTTCGGCGTCACGTCGTCCGATGCACACGCGACGTTCGGTGCCGCCTCGGAGGTCATGTCCGCCCTCCCCCCTGTGCATGCGCCCGCGAGAAACGTCAGTGCGGCGGCAAGGACGACGCGCCACACGTGCGTCGGCGTCATTTCGTTGTTCATCAGACGGCTCCTTCGATTCGTTCGTGAAGACTCCCACGCCCGTGCGCGGCGGAAGAGATTCAGGGGGCACAAGTCGTGACTGGTCAGTGACCCGATTGCCCGCACGATAGTGCACAACCCCAGTGATCGTCGGCCGCGAGATCAGTGATCGATACTTCTCACCAAGATCCGGTTCCTCCGACATTTTCAAGCCGGAATCCGCAGGCGCGCCCCCGGCCGCCAGTCAGAAAAGGGCGATCACATGCTGTCCGGCTCGCTCGACACCGCATGCCTCGCGACAAATCCTTGCATCAACGCAACGGATATGGTCGCGCCCCGGATGAAAAAGATAATCTTTCGCGCTCCTGCTACTCGTTGCAAACCAAGATACCCCTCGGGTTCCGTTTCAAACCCAAATTGCCGAGCCGGGAAGACATGGCTCTTGTCTCCCGGATCGCTTTGCACATTGAAGGAGAAATCAATGCGTGGTTGTTACCCTTGCTGAGCGCAAAGCTTCCGGAGGGGGAAGTGATGGCCCACGGCGAGAATAATGAAAATACAGCATCGAAAACAAACACATGAAGCATAATAGCGGAAACGGTTTTCAAATCCAGTTAAATCATCACAGCCTATAAAAATCAAATTACCCGCCAATTGCAAAACTCGGATTCGCAATCTGAAAATCGAATCCATGCAGCCTTATTCGCTTGCTCGCCCCATGAAACTTCTAGGCTGAATCGACATTCACTGCAGCCATGGCATGACGGAAGCCAACTGAATGGTTGCCAGGGAGTCGACCGGCTTGCGGACGTAGCGTGCCGCAACGCGCCTCCATTGCCTGACGCGCGCAAATCAGCGGGCAAAGCCGCGCTCGATGCGATTGCGTAGCCGGTAGCGGGCTTTGTCGTATGCCCGCGGTCGCCGGCAACTTCGCGGCGGATTCACCGCTTTACTGCACCGCTTTACTGCCCCGGCGTTCGATCAGTTCGGCCCGCTCGCGGCTGTCGTATCCGTTGTCGGCCGATATGCGCCGAGGCTTGAATGTGGAGCGGCGTGGGTCTAACCGTCCCGTTCGCCTGTCTGGACTGGGCAAAAACGAAAGCGGCGCATCGGCACCTGTCCAATGAGCGTGAGAGCGGGCGGGATATTCCCGGTGGACGTTTTCCGGCAAGCGCCGCCCGCGCATTTCGTCGAACGCCCCATCGCCGGGATATCGTCGAAACGCGAACGGCCGGGCAGCGCGGCGCGCTGCCGTTCGCCCTTCCCGCGCGGCGCGCGTCACGCGCGCATCAGAACCGCCACAGCGCGTTGCCGAGCACCGCGTTGTCGCGCACGCCGCTGCCGTACTGCCCGCTGTACGACACGCCGAGCGTCAGGTTCTTCGTGACGCTCGCGTCGATGCCGAGCTCGAGCACCGCGCTGTCGCGCGCGATCGGCACGCCCGCGACCTGGAACGACGAGCCGCCGGCCGCGAACGCGAGCGTCGACGTCGGCCGCGCGCTGCCGAACGCGTGCCGCCAGCCGGCCATCGCGCGCGCGCTCAGCGTGCCCTTCGCGAGCACGCCGAGCTCCGTCGCCGCGCGCACGCCGAGCGTCGAGAACGCGACGTTGCTCGTGTCCGCGTCGCCCCTCAGCGCGGCCGCGCCGCCGCTCTCCTGATAGCCGTCGGTATGCAGGCTCACGTACGCGAGCCCCGCGAACGGCTCGAGCGCGAAGCGTCCCACCGGAATCGCATAGCCCACCTCGCCGAACACTTGGCCCGAATTCGCGTCGTAGCCGGCCGAATCGTGATCGCGGAAGGCGGCGAACGCGGGCGAGCGGTCCGTGTCGATCCGGTACCACGTGTACACCGCGCCCCCGCGCACGCCCCACGCGCCGTACTGTGCGCCGCCGTAGAGCGCGACGTAGTAGCTGTTCAGCGAGGCCGACGAATTCAGGCCGTTGTCGAGCGAGCTGTGCGTGAGGCCCGCCGCGGCGCCCGCGCGCCAGCGGTCGTTCAGCGCGACGTCCGCGCCGGCAATGAAGCCCGTCATGCTGCGGTTGAGCGTCGACGCATTGCCGTCGCTCGCGAGCCGGCTGCGGCCGCCGAACGCCTGCCCCCAGACCACCGGCCGATACGGCGTGCCGCCGACGCAGCTTTCGCGCGAGCCGAGCCGCCGCTCGGGCGGCGTCGCGTCCTGGCGCGGCGCGCCGCCGCCCGCGTCGTCGCACAGCGCGGCCCCGCCCGACGACAGCGCCGCGAGCGGCCCCGAGCCCGGCGCGAGCCCCTGGCGCACACGGTCCGTCACCGCGTCGCGCACGTAGCGGCTGTCGGTCAACAACATGCTCTTCATGCTCGCCTGCAGTTCGCCGTCGAGCTGCGAAAACGCGCTGCGCGCGGTCGGCGCATCGGTGACGAGCACGGTGTCGAACAGCGGATTGCCCGCGCCGAGCGTGCCGAGCGCGCCCGCGGCGGCCGTCTGGTTCTGCGTCGTCGCAACAGACGTGAACGGCGTCGCGTTCGGCGCGAGCCGCAGGAACACGTGGTTCGCGTCGTAGCCGAGCGTCGGCGTGACGAACGCGTACGTCGCGTTCACGCCGGCGAACTGGCCTTGCACGCCCGCGCCAGCGCTCAGGATCGTGTAGGTCGTGTTCGCCTGATAGTTCGCCTGGCTCGCGAGCACCTGCACGGTGCCGCCGTTCAGCGTCGCCGAGCCCGTCGCCGCGAGGCTGCCGCTTTGCTGCGGATTCGCGGCGACCTGCAGCGTCGAGCCCGCCTGGAACGTCACGTTGCCCGCCACGTTGAGCACCTGCCCCGGCTGCGGCAGCGACGCGGTGCCGCCGCTCGCGACGACGAGCCCGCCGAGCGTGCCCGTGCCCGTCACCGTCGCGCCGTTGCGCACGCTCACCGTCGAATTCGCGAGCGAGCCGTCGACGGCGAGCGTGCCCGCCGCGACCGTCGTCGGCCCGGCGAGCGTGCTCGCGCCCGTCAGCGTCAGCACGCCGCTGCCCGCCTGCGTGAGCGAGCCCGATCCGGAAATCGCGCCGCCGTACGTGACGTTGGCCGCTTCGTCGAAGACGAGCGCGCCGTTGTCGGCGACGTTGCCCGCGAGGCTGCCCGTCGTTCCGCCGTTGCCGATCTGCAGCGTGCCGCCGCTCGCGATCGTCGTGCCGCCCGTGAACGTGTTCGCGCCCGTCAGCGTGAGCGGCGCGCCGCCCGACACCGCGAGCGAACCGCCGCCCGTCAGCGCGCCGCCGAAGCTGCCGCCGCCCGTCACGGCGAGGCTGCCGGCGCCGGTGTCGATCGTGCCGCCCGCCGCGCCGTTCAGCGTCGGCAGCGTCACGTTCGAGCCGCCGAGCGACACGCTGCCGCCGTTCACCGTGAGGCCGCCCGTGCCGAGCGCGCCGCCGTTGCCGACGACGACCGTGCCCGCGTCGACCGTCGTGCCGCCCGCGTACGTGTTCGCACCGACGAGCGTGAGCGTCGACGAGCCGTTCATCACGAGGCCGCCCGCCCCCGACACGGGGCCCGACAGCATCAGGCTCCGCGTGCCGCCGATCGTCGCGGTCGAGTTGAGCGCGACCGCGTTCGACAGGTTCACGGCGGCCGTCGCGGCGATCGTCGTCGGCGCGGCGACCGTCACCGCCCCCGTGCCGAGCGCGCCGCTGCCGCCAAGCGCGACCGTGCCGCCCGCGAGCGTCGTGCCGCCCGAATACGTGTTGCTGCCGGTCAGCGCCTGCGTGCCGGTGCCGGCGAGCGTCAGGCCGCCGGTGCCGCCGATCGTCCCGCCGAACGTCGTGCCGCCGCTGCCCGCGAGCGTCAGCCCGTTGCCGCCGAGCGCGACCGTCGTTCCGGCGACACCGGACAGGCCGCCGATCGTCTGGCTGCCCGTCGCGCCGCTAATGTCGAAGCCCACGCCCGCGCCGGCAAGATTCACCGAGCCCGCCGCCGCGAGGCTGCCGCCCGCGCCCAAGGCAAGCGTGCCCGCATTGATCGTCGTGCCGCCCGTGTACGTGTCCGCGCCCGTGAGCGTCAGCGTGCCGCCGCCGTTCTTCGTCAACGCGCCGCCGCCCGAGATCGCGCCCGACAGCGTGAGCCCCGTCGCGCCCTGCACCGTCAGGCCGCCCGCGCCGAGCGTCACGTTGTTGCTCACGTCGAGCCCCGCGGCGCCCGCCTGCAGCGCGCCGCCGTTGCCGGCGATCGTGCCCGTGCCGAGCGACGCGTTGTTGCCGATGATCGCGACGCCGCCCGACAGCGTCGCGTCCTGCGCGCTCGACGCGCCGTTGATCGTCCACGCGCCGCTCGTCACGTCGAGATGATTGAAGTTGATGTAGTTGTTGACGGCGATCGTGCCGCTCGCGGGGCCGCCCGCGGCCTGCTGCAACAAGAGCGTGTTGTTGCCGCCCGCGCCGCCGTCGACGATGCCCGTCGCCGCGAAGCCGAGCGTGAGCGAGCCGACGCCGATGTTCAGCGCCACCCCGGTGCCGCCCGCCGCGCTGACCGTCGAGCCCGTCATCGCGGTGAACGTGTTCGTGCTGTTCGCGCCCATCGACACGCTGCCGTCGATCGTCCCCGAGTTGACGAACGTGTTGCCCTGCCCGGCGGCGCCGTTCGGCTGGAACGCGACGCGGCCGGTGATCGTGCCGCTGTTGTTGAAATTGACCTGGCCGCCGCCGTACGCGGCGACCACGGGCGAATCCGGGCCGAGCAGCGTCGCGCCGACGAGCGGCGTCGAGCCGATCGTCCCGGTGTTCGTGATGTTCGACACGCCGCCCGTGCCGTTCTGGACCGCGAGCGCCATGCCGGTCAGCCCGCTGATCGACACGCCTGTCGTGCCGTTCATCGTGCCGTTGTTCGTGACGTTGGTCGTGCTCGGCGACGCGTTGCCGACGACGGTGCCGCTCGACAGGATGCCGAGCCCCGAGCCGAGCACGGTCGGATCGATCGTGCCGTTGTTGGTCAGCGAAACGCCGCTGCCCGTGAGCGACAGCGCGGTGCCGCCGATGCCGAGCAGCACGCCCAGGCTCGCGCCGCTGTCGACCGTCACGTTGAGATTGTTGCCGCTGTTCGAATAGCTCGGCGCGAGCGGATTGGCCGCCCCCGAGCAGGTGACGGTGGTGCCCGCCGGGGTGCAGGCCGCATGCGCCTGAACGATGCCGGCGCCGACGAGCGCGACGAACACGCCCATCGACGGCACGAGCTTGGCAAGCTCGTTGTTTTTTCTTGAACGCGTGCAGTTCATGTTGCCCCCTTCCTTGCCATCGAAAATAGACGTCGAAGGAAACTGCCTGGCGCGGCGGGAATTGCGTCGACGATTCGGCGAATCGTCGGGACAAAACAGTCTTCCGGCCGCGCGGCGACGGCCGTCTGTTTCGAAGGAAACGCAGGAATCGGAAAAACCGCGAAAGCGCGAACGCCGATCTGATCGACTAAGCGAACGGCATGACGCCCCCCCTTTATGGCGGCGACATCTCGAGTTGGTCTAGTTAATGCGGATGACGACTTGTCGGAAGGCTATATCAAAGCACGCCGATATGCAAAAAATCGGAACGGTCGGCGCCGATGTCTTTGCCTCGGCTTCAATGCGGCTTTCCCGCCGCATCCGCGATGCGCTTCGCAATGGACTTCAAAGAACGAGAATCGTTTCGGCCGAGATCTCGCGATTTCCGCAAGCGAAACGTATGCAACAGGTAAATGCCGCGCGTGGTCGACGCGCCGAGCGCAACGCCTTCGCGAACGCGCGATGCGCTTCGGTCCCGAACGGCAACATGCATTCGCCCCACCTTTATCTTTTCCGCCGATTCATCCTATCATTTCATTCGACCATTTTTTTTCAGACGACTCCGCCTGACAAATAGCCGACTCGCAATCTTTGAATCGTTTTCGAATTCATTTCGCATCTCGAATAAATACTCGCCACGTCATTTCGATTGATCTGTCTCAACGCAGCAAGCCCGCCATCCAACACGATGAAAGGCGAAACCCGCCACATGAACGGAGGCCATGATGGAAATTTCATTGAGAGACCTGCTGACGGTGCTGCACGGAATGGGATTCGGCGCGTTGTTCATGCTTGCGTTTTCCGGTGCGATCGCCGAGCTCTATCGCACGTCGTCGCCGGGCGCGCCCGCCGTGCCCGCGCCGCGTGAACATCGGCTGTTGATGATCTATCTGTCCGCGATGGTGATCCTCGCGTGGGCAACCGTGTTCTCCGGCGCATACATCGTCTATCCGTGGTATCGCGCGGTGCCGCCCGCCGGTCTGACCGATCTCGCGAACTACCCGCAGCGCCTGTTGATGTCGAGCCGCGACACGTCGGGCTGGCACAGCCTCGGGATGGAATGGAAGGAGCACGTCGCGTGGCTCGCGCCGATCGCGATGACGATGGTCGCCTACGTGTTCGGCAAGTACGGCGCGGCGCTCGGCAAGCAACGCCAGATTCGCAACGCGGTGCTGGCGTTCACCGTCGTCGCGTTCGTCGCGACGGGCGTCGCGGGTGCGTTCGGCGCATTCCTGAACAAGTACGCGCCGGTCCGCGGCGGCGCCGCCATCCACCTCATGACGGGAGAATGAAAATGCATGCCTCTCATCCGCACACCGCCGCGCAACATGCCGCCGATACGGCGCATAATCAGTCATCCGTAGCAAGCGAGCCGACAAACGCTTCGCCGCGAACAAGCGCGCCCGCCGCCGCCGAAGTGCTGCCGAACGGCCCGGCCGCCGCCGCCATTCTCGCGGCCGGCATCGGCTGCTTCGCCGTCGGGCTCTTTGCGCTCGCCGGCGACGCGTTCCGCTCAGTTGCGCATTTCTTCACGTTCTACACGCCCACCGGGCCGCTTTCGGGCGTGACGACGAGTGCGATCGTCGTCTGGCTGCTGTCATGGGCGGCGCTGTCGCGCCGATGGAACGCGGCGTCGGTCGCGCTCGGCCGCGTCACGACCGTCGCCTTCGTGCTGCTCGCGCTCGGCATCCTGCTGACATTCCCGCCCTTCATGGATCTGCTGCAAGGCAAGTAGCCGCTCGCGCGCCGAACGGAGCATCGCGTTCCGTTCGGCACGCGCGACGCCCCCTCTTCGTTGCTGATCCAAGTCAATTTTCGCAATTGTGGCGATCATAGACTCGAATCATCGACATCGGTCGCGACGAAAGATGGATCGTTAGCGGTGCGACACGTTTGATGAAGTCAGAACGATATTGAAATAAACGAGAAGGACCGCAGCGGATATCAGTGGAAACACCGGCTTCAATGCGTTGGAAAAAGGCGGTTTCTCAACGGAAACCGGATACACGAGCCCTGACGACAAACAAGAAGGGGGCGGTATGTTCAATCGCATCCGTCGCGGCCTTACCGCCATGCTTGCATGCGTGTTCGGGGTGCTGTGCCTGTCGAATGACGCCGCCGCGGTTCCGGCGTTCGCGAGACAAACGGGGCTCGCCTGCGTCGCGTGCCACGTGAGCTTCCCGGAACTCACGCCGTTCGGGCGCTTCTTCAAGCTGACGGGCTACACGCTGTCGAACCGGTTCACGATTCCGCTCGCGGGCATGGTGCAGCTGTCGCAAACCAATACCCGCTCGATCGACAACCGCAACTACGACTTCGTGCGCAATCAGGACGTCGTGCTGCAGCAGGCGAGCCTGTTCTACGGCGGGCGCATCGCCGGCCCGGTCGGCGCGTTCGCGCAATGGACGTACGACGGCATCGCGCACCACAGCGGCATCGACAACACCGACATCCGCGCGGCCGGGCACTTCACGCGCGACGACGTCGACTTCATCTACGGCGTCACGGTCAACAACAATCCGACCGTCTCCGACGTCTGGAACAGCACGCCGGCATTCGGCTATCCGTACGCGTCGAGCAGCGTGTCGCTCACGCCGACGGCGAGCACGCTGATCGACGGCGGCCTCGCGCAGCAGGTCGCGGGCTTCGCCGCGTACGCATTCTGGCAGCGCAGCATCTACGCGGAAGTCGGCCTCTATCGGACTGCCGACCAGATGTTCTCGGTGTTCCGCACGGGGCAGGACATCAGCACGCCGGGCGGCGTGACGCGGCTGCGGGGCGGTAACCCGTACTGGCGCGTCGCGTACAACCGCGAATGGGGCCCGCACTCGCTGATGCTCGGCACGTTCGGCCTGATTGCCGACGTGTATCCGGACAACACGCTGCCCGCGACGCCGACCGACCGCTTCACCGACATCGCGCTCGATGCGCAGTATCAATACCTGACGCTGTCGCACGCGTTCACGACGCAGTTCACGTTCATCCACGAGAAGCAGAACTGGAGCGCGAGCTTCCCGAGCGGCGGAATCGGCGCGGGGCCGACGCCAGCCAACCCGACCGACCGTCTCAACACGTTCAAGGCGAAGGCTTCGTACTACTACCAGCGCAAGTACGGCGCGACGCTCGCGTACTTCTCGACAACGGGCACGACCGATCCCGGGCTGTACTCGCCGACGCCCGTGACGGGCAGCGCGAACGGCAGCCCGGACTCGCGAGGCGTCATCGCGGAGCTCGACTATCTGCCGTTCCCGCAAGTGAAGCTGTCGTTGCAGTACACATGGTTCCTCAAGTTCAACGGAGCGCGCTTCAACTACGACGGCAACGGCCGAAACGCGAGCGACAACAACACGCTGTACCTGCTCGCGTGGTTCGTGTTCTGACGCCGCCCGGACCTTGCTTCGCCAACCCGCCTGCTCCGCGAGAACGATCATGAAAAAGCTGCTTGCATCACCGATGTGGATCGCCGCGCTCGCCGCCGCGCTCGGCGGCTGGCCCGCCGTCCGCGCGCACGCGCAGGACGGCGCGCGGCTCGCCGCGCAGCTCTGCGCCGCTTGCCATGGCGCGCATGGCCGCAGCGAATCGCCGATGTTCCCGCGGCTCAATGCGCAAACGAACGAGTATCTGAGCGCGCAGCTCAAGGGCTTTCGCGAGCACGCGCGCGGCGAGACCGACGCGCGCGCGTACATGTGGGCCATCGCGTCGCAGCTCGACGACGCGACGATCGCGTCGATCGCCGACTACTACTCGCATCAGGAGCCGACGCACGGCGAGCCCGGCGATCCGGCGCTCGTCGCGAAGGGGCAGGACATCTTCGAGCACGGCGTGCCCGAAAAGGGCACGCCGGCGTGCGCGTCGTGCCACGGACAGAACGGGCAAGGCGTCGGAACGTTCCCGCGGCTCGCGGGACAGCACGAGGCCTACCTGCTGCGGCAAATCGAGGTCTTCAAGAACGGCACGCGCGCGAATGCGCCCGTGATGAGCGCGGTCGCGCATACGCTCGACACCGATCAGGCGAAGGCCGTCGCGGCGTGGTTGCAGTCGCGTTAGCGAAACGCGGCCCGAGGACGGGCACGCGGCGACACGCGCGCGTCAGCGGCTGAAGCCGATGTCGCCCGCGTCGTCGTCGCCGGCCTCGAACCCGCCGCGCCCCATCGCCTCGCCGGCGCCGCGCACCGCGCAGGTCAGCGGTTCGTCGGCCACGCGCGCGGCGAGCCCCGTCTCGTCGTGGAGCCGCTTGCCGAGATTCGCGAGCAGCGCGCCGCCGCCCGTCAGCACGATCCCGCGATCCGCGATGTCCGTGATGAGCTCCGGCGGCGCGTTCTCGAGCGCGCTCTTCACCGCGCTCACCACCTGGTTCAGCGGCGCGGCGAGCGCGTCGGCGATGTCGTGGTTGCTGAGCTGGATCGTGCGCGGCAGGCCGTCGGCGACGCTGCGCCCAACCGCATGGATCGATTCGCGCGGCACCCGGTAGCTCGCGGTGCCGATCGCCTTCTTCACGTGCTCGGCGGTGTGCTCGCCGAGCAGCACGCCGTACAGGTTGCGGACGTGATTGACGATCGCCGCGTCGAACTGGTCGCCGCCCACGCGAATCGCCTCGCGATAGACGATCCCGCCAAGCGCGATCACCGCGACCTCGGTCGTGCCGCCGCCGATGTCGACGACCATCGAGCCGACCGCCTCCGTCACCGGCAGCCCCGCGCCGAGCGCGGCCGCGAGCGGCTCGCTGATCAGGCTGACCCGCGACGCGCCCGCCGCGAGCGCCGCTTCGCGGATCGCGCGCTGCTCGACCGCGGTCGCGTTCGACGGCACGCAGATCGTGAACTCGACGCGCCGCCCGAACAGCGAGCGCGCATGCGACATATCGACGAACTGCCGCATCATCTGCTCGGCCGCGTGATAGTTCGCAACGACGCCGTGCCTGAGCGGCCGGACGGCTTCGAGATGCTCGGGCGAGCGCCCGAGGAGCGCCTTCGCCTGCTCGCCGACCGCCTCGACGCGCGCCTTGTCGGCCGGGCCGCCCCGCTTGCGGAAGCAGACGACCGACGGCTGATTCAGCACGACGCCGCGATCGCGGACGTAGATCTGCGTGCTCGCGGTGCCCGGATCGACCGCGACGTTGTGCGCAAAAAACCTTCCGAGAAAGGGTGCCGCCATCGTGAAGCCTCTATCGAATCTGGTGGAAGGATTGCGCGGATGCGTCGCCGGCCGCCCCCCCGGGCCGGTTGCCGGCGACGAGCACAATCCACTCAGTCGCTTAGCGGCAGGATGCCTGAATACTTTAGGAGATTTCATGAAATTTCTATAGAGCGTCAGGTCGCTTTGCACCGTGGGCCGGGGCGGATCGCGCCCGACGCGTGGCCGCGGGCGGGCAAAAGCGGTACTCTCTCGCTTTTGCCGATTCCGGATCGGTCCTCCCGACTGTTCAGCCCGACCACGCCATAGCAACGATAATGACGGTGTTCGCCTCTTCCGCCCGTCCGGGCGCTCGCGCCGCCGGCCTCGTGGCCGTCCTTCTGTTCGTCTGCGTCGCGGCGGGCCGGCCCGCGGCCGCCCATGCGGCCGACGCCGCGCCCATGGCGGGCGCCGTCGCGGCGCCGACTGCCGCGACGGCCGACGCGACGACACGCGCAATGGCCTCGCCGGGCGGCGCGCCGTCGGCCGGGACGTCGCCCGCCCCGGCATCGGCCGCATCGGCCGCGCCCGCCGACGCGGCGCCCGCCTGGTTCTGGGCCGCCCGGCAGCAGGCCACAGCCGCGGTCTCGAATGCCGCCTCGAATCCCGTATCAAATCCCGCCTCGAATCCCGCCTCGAATCTCGCCTCGAATCCCGCCTCGAATCCCGCGCCGAACATCGCCGCGAACGCCACCGCAGCGCCCACCGCTGCGGCGCCCGATCGGGCCGCCGCGCAAACGCCCGCGCAGGCCGCGACATCGCCGGCCGCCGCGGGCGAGCCCGTCTGCACGCCGGACGGCGGCAAGCCCGGCCGGCCGGCGATCGGCCTCGTGCTGTCGGGCGGCGGCGCGCGCGGCTACGCGCATCTCGGCGTGCTGAAGGTGCTCGAGGCGCACCGGATTCCCGTCGACTGCATCGCGGCGACGAGCATGGGCGCCGTCGTCGGCGGCCTGTACGCGACCGGAATGACCGCGCAGGAAATGGAGCGGCGGCTGTCGCAGGTGAACCTCGCCGACATCGCGTTCGACGTGACCGACCGTGCGGACCTGCCGCAAAAGAAGCGCGAGGACGAGCGCCTGTACATCGACAGCCTGACGATCGGCTTCGATTCGAAAGGCTTCAAGGCGCCCGTCGGGCTCGTGCAGGGCAACCGGCTGCAGGCGCTCCTCGCGAACTGGACGGCCGCCGTGCCGACCAACCAGCCGTTCGACCGGCTGCCGATTCCGTACCGCGCGATCGCGACCGACCTGCAAACCGGCCAGAAGGTCGTGCTCGACCACGGCTCGCTGCCGCTCGCGATCCGCGCGAGCATGGCGCTGCCGGGGCTCTTCTCGCCCGCCGAGATCGACGGACGCGCGCTCGTGGACGGCGGGCTCGTCAGCAACCTGCCCGTCGACGCCGCGCGCCGGATGGGCGCGGACGTCGTGATCGCCGTCGACATCGGCTCGCCGCTGCGCCCGCTGAACGCGCTCGCGTCGCCCGCCGACGTGATGCAGCAGATGATCGGCATCCTGATCCGGCAGAACGTCGCCGAGCAGCGCAAGCAGCTGCGGCCGGACGACATCCTGCTTGCGCCGGACCTCGGCAAGCAGACCTTCACCGATTTCCAGACCGCGAACCAGTCGATCGCCGCGGGCGAGGCCGCCGCCGTCGCCGCGCTGCCGCGTCTCGAGCGCTACGCGCTGTCGCCCGAGCAATACGACGCATACCGCGCCTCGCACCGGCGGCCGCCGCCGCAGCCGATCCGCATCACGTCGATCGAGATCCGGACCAACGGCTCGTCGGTGCCGACGCAGATCGTGCGCAACGCGCTGCGCGTGAAACCGGGCGACCTCTACGATCCGCAGGCGGTGAGCGCCGACCTGCTGTCGCTCACGACGAGCGGCAATTTCGAGAACGTCGCGCAGCAGATCGTCAACGAAAGCGACGAGCACCGGCTCGTGATCGACGCGCAGGAGAAGTACTGGGGGCCGAACTTCCTGCTGTTCGGGCTCGGGATGTCGAGCAGTTCGACGGACGAAGGCGGCTTCCGGCTGCATCTCGGCTACCGGCGGCCGTGGCTCACGCCGTCCGGCCTCGAATTCCGCGTGGATACGACGCTGGGCAGCGATCTGCAGTCGGCGCACGTCGAGCTGCGGCAACCGCTGTCGAACAAGATCGGCTACTACGTCGCACCGTATGCGGATTACCAGCGGCGTTTCGCGAACCTCTACAACGGGGAAAGCGACATCAAGGTCACGCAATACCGTATCCAGACGGCACGAGTCGGCCTCGATTTCGGGCTGCCGCTCGCGCGGCTCGGAGATTTCCGCGTCGGGCTCGCGTATACGCACCTGTCGGCCGCGCCGACGTACAACCTCCTGCTCGGCGAGTGGGTCGACGGCGACGCGTGGCTCCCGTCCTGGTACGCGCGACAGATCAACGCGCGCGCCCGGCTCGTCATCGACCAGCTCGACGATCAGGTCTTTCCGCGCAAGGGTTATTTTGCGGAATTCCGCGCCGAAAGATCCCTCGCGACGAGCGACGACAAGTTCACCGACGTCTACGGCAAGCTGATGGTCGCCGAGCGTTTCGGCCGGCATAGCGTGAGCGCGAGCATCGAAGCGGGCAAGAGCTTCGGCGGCGTGAACCTCAGCAATCCGCTCGGCTACACGCTCGGCGGCTTCCAGCATCTGTCGGCGTACGCGGCCGACCAGCTGAGCGGCGATGCGCTCGTCTACGGGCAGATCACGTACATGAACCAGCTCGCGACGTTCAACGCGTCGCCGATCAAGGCGCTCTACGTCGGCGCGAGCGCGGAAGCCGGGAACGTGTGGTCGCTCGACTCGACGCCCAGCGGTCCGCTCAAGCAGAGCTACACGCTCTTCACGAGCCTCACGACCGCGTTCGGGCCGGTGTACGTCGGTGTCGCGTTCGCGCCGGGCGGGCGGCGCAACCTTTACTTCCAGCTCGGCCGCACGTATTGAGCCGGGGGGCGTGAATCGGGAGCCGGCGACGCGACAAGATGCGGCGGGCACGATGCGAATCCGCACGGAACGAGCCGCCCCCCAAAAGCCATCTCCAAAAGACGCATGTGCATGCGGCAGGCCGGCTCGTCGACGAAAGCGCCGCGCGGCGCGGGGCCGCGCCGTGGCGACGTCGCACGAGTTCCGGCACCCGGTGCCGCGCCAAACCGCCAGCGCGTTGCCGCCCGGCGGTGCGAATCAGGGATGCAAACCGGCGGAGGCGCATCAGGCGGCACGAACCAACCGTGCAAACCGGGGGCGAGAATCGGAAGTGCCAATCTGAGGTACGAATCGGAGACACTAATCGGAGGCACCAATCGGAGGCGCCAACCGGAAGCGCGCATGCGCTGCCGCGCTCCGCTCGCCGCAAACGCGCGCGCCCGCGGCGCACGTCACACCGGCCAGCTCATCTCGAAGCGCGCGCCCCGCAGCAGCAACGGATCGACGACGGCGACGCGCCCGTTGTGCGCCTGCAGCACCTGCCGCGTGATCGCGAGGCCGAGGCCGTAGCCGGCCGTATGGCGATCGAGCCGCACGAACGCCTCGAAGATCCGCTCGCGCTCGTCGAGCGGCACGCCGGCCCCGTCGTCCTCGACGTAGATCTCGATATTGCCGTGGCGCATCCGCAGGCCCGCCGCGATCTGCCCGCGCGCGTGCTTGCTCGCGTTGCGCAGCAGGTTGCGCATCGCATACGACATCAGCCGCTTGTCCATCTTCACGCGCAAATCGGCGGGCAGCGCGACGCGCGCATCGATCGTCTTGCTCGGGTACAGCAGCGCGGCGTCGGCGACCTGCTTGTCGAACCACGCGACGAGCGCCGTCTGCTCGAGATTCGACTGCAGCGAGCTGTACTCGAGCCGCGCGTACGTGAGGCTCATGTCGATCAGCTCGTCGAGCTCGGTCACGTCCTGCTCGATACTGTCGATCGCGTTCTGATATTCGGCCGCCGATCCCGGCTCGCGCAGGCTCTCGAGCGCGAAGCGCACGCGCGCGAGCGGCGTGCGCAGCTCGTGCGAGATGCCGTTCGTCAGGTCGCGCTGCGCGGCGATCAGCCGTTCCATGCGCATCGCGAGCGCGTTCAGCGTGCGCGCGAGCGGCCCGATGATCACACTGCGCGATTCGCGCGCGCGCGTGTTGAAGCGGCCGCCCGTGAAGTCGATCGCGCGCTCGCGCACCATCACGAGATCCGACCACACGGGCCGCATCCACCGATAGCCGGCGAGCGCCGGCACCGCGAGCACGAACGCGGCGAGCGGCAGCGCGCCGCCCGGCAGCGCGTCGAGCGCGCGCCACACCGCGCGCGCGCCGAGCGCCGAGCACAGCGCCGCGATCGTCCCGCCGACCGTCACCAGCACGAGGCCGACGAGATGCAGATAGGTCCGCAGATAAAGGCGCGACCAGCTCGGAATCCGGTCGGCGCGCGTGTCTGTCCACGAGCGGCGGAAATGGAGCCAGCGCCATTTGCAATAGCGGAACGGGGACAATCGGTGCGCTTGCGTGCTGTTCATCATCGAGTCGCGAATGTCGGAAATCGGTGCGGTGAATCGTCGAGCGGAAACCGGCTGCGCCGGCAGCGGCGGCGAACGGCCCCGGCTAGCCGGCGGCGGGCGCGCGGCCGGCTCGTCGGCCGTGCGGGCGGGCGCGAACGCAGCGGCGTTGCATCGGACAAAGCCGTCGCGAAAATCGCGTCGCCCCGTGTCATGTCATGTCGCGTCGCGCAACGTCGCCGCGCATCGCCGCGCCACGCGGCGATGCGCGCAAGGTTCGAGATCGCCGGCGCGGCACACGCCGTTTCGAACCGTCGAACCGTAAGACGCGCGGTCCAGCGTGCGGCCCGCCCGTGCGCGAGCCGCCGGCGCCGCACAGCTCGACGCGCAACTTACTCCCACGCGTTCTTGCTGAACTGATAACCCTTGCTGCGGATGGTCTTGATCCGCTGCGGGCTGCTCGCGTCGTCGCGCAGCTTGCGGCGCAGCTTCGAGATCCGCCCGTCGATCGTCCGGTCGAGGCCGTCGAATTCGACGCCGCGCAGTTGCAGCATCAGATCGTCGCGGCTCACGACCTCGCCCGCATGGCAGACGAGCACCCACAGCAGGTCGAACTCCGCCGAAGTCAGCTCGGGCGTCGTGCCGTCGGGCAGGTTGACGGTCCGGTTCGTGCGGTCGATCGTGAACTTGCCGAACGCGTAGCGCTCCGGCTGCCCGCTCGCGCCGTCCGCCTGGCGCACCGGCGCGCGACGCAGCTGCGCCTTGATCCGGGCGAGCAGGATGCGCGGCTCGACCGGCTTGTGCACGTAGTCGTCCGCGCCGAATTCGAGGCCGAGCAGCTCGTCGAACGGCTCGTCGCGGGCCGTCACCATGATGATGACGCCGTCGTAATGCTCGCGCGCCTCGCGGCAGATCTCGAAGCCGTCCTTGCCGGGCAGGTTCACATCGAGGATCACGAGATCGGGGCGCCCCGTGAGAATCGCGCCGACGGCGTCGTCGCCGTTCAGCACGGTGTCGACGACGTATTCGTGCTTGCGCAGGTAGCCCGCGATCAGCGTGGACAGGCGATTGTCGTCCTCGACGAGGAGAATCCGGAAAGGCATGGGCAAATCAGTCGATATGGAAGCCAAAGGTTTTTTGAAACAATCACTTAGCGCGAACAGGCGAAACTGACGCACCTACTTTGTAAGATCCTGAAACATTTGGAATGATACTGCGACACGCGCCGGCCGACGAACCTCTTGTGTCGGCGGCCCCGAAACCCCGCGTTCGCCGCCCGCGCGGCGCGGCTTCGGAACGCCCGGCGTGACGGCCGTCGCGGATGCGGCGCGTCGCTCGGCGAGGCAATCGGCCGCGGCCGCGCGTTCTCCCCCGCGCAGGCATGCGCCGCGCCACCGGTGCTTGACGAATTGCCGCCGAGAAGGTTCCATACGGGCTCGCTTGATACCCGCGGCGCGCCGCGTACCGATTCGATGAATTACCCAGCGATCCTAGAACGCATCCACGCCGAACTCGCGCCCTGGATCGGCGCAGGCCGCGTCGCCGATTACATCCCCGAACTCGCGAAAGTGCCCGCCAAGCGCTTCGGCATGGCCGTCGTCACGCTCGACGGCACAGTCCACACGGTCGGCGACGCACGCGAGCGCTTCTCGATCCAGAGCATCTCGAAGCTGTTCGCGTGCACGCTCGCGTTCCAGCTGCTCGGCGACGAACTGTGGCAGCGCGTCGGACGCGAACCGTCCGGCACCGCGTTCAACTCGCTCGTGCAGCTCGAAAGCGAACGCGGCAAGCCGCGCAATCCGTTCATCAACGCGGGCGCGCTCGTCGTCACCGACGTGCTGAGCCGCCGCTTCGTGCGCGCCGAGACAGCGCTCGTCGAATTCATCCGGCGCCTGACCGGCATCGCCGACATCGACTACGATTCGCGCGTCGCGCTGTCCGAGCTGCAGCACGCGGAGCGCAACCGCGCGATGGCGCACTTCATGGCGAGCTTCGGCAACATGCGGATGCCGCCGGAGACGGTCGTCGACGCGTATTGCCGCCAATGCGCGATTTCGATGAATTGCGTCGAGCTCGCGCAGGCCGCGCTCTTTCTCGCGAACGGCGGCGTCGCGCCCGCGACGGGCGCGCGGATTCTCGATCCGAGCTCGGCGAAGCGGCTGTCGGCGCTGATGTTGACCTGCGGCACCTACGACGCCGCGGGCGACTTCGTCTACCGCGTCGGGCTGCCGGCGAAGAGCGGCGTCGGCGGCGGAATCGTCGCGGTGCTGCCAGGCGAAATGGCGGTGTGCGTGTGGTCGCCGGGGCTCGATACGAACGGCAACTCGCTTGCGGGCACGCTCGCGCTGGAATGGTTGACCACCTATTCGGGGCGCTCGATCTTCTGAAACACCGAAGTCAAGCGTGCCTCATGTGGCGCGACGGCGGCAGATTCATATCGGCGCGCGCCAGAGCGCTCAATGGGAAATTCGGCCATCGGCAGCAATCGACCCGAAGCGGCCCTCCAGGGCTTCCGATTGCACCGCCGCAGAGCGGTCGTCAGACGCTGCTTGCGTGCCATCCCGATCTACTCGCACTATTTCCGACCAGCCGATATCATGTGGATGCCTGACAATTGAAAGCAGGGAGGCCTATGAAGAGTGCACGTCGCATCGCAGACTTCAGCTTCAAGATATTGGGCAGTATCGCCATCGTTGTCGGGCTAGGCTGGGCGATTACCAGAACCAGCTGGGACCTGCGCACCGTTCTTGATCTTTCGGAAATCGCTTTCAGGATTTCGTCGGTCTTAGCGGTTGTAATAGGTGGATGGTGGGCGCTCCGCTGGTACTACCTCGAAGGGGGAGCGAGATGGATGATCCACATCACGCTCACCACGCAGGTGCTCCCCTATCGCGATGACCTGCGTCTGCTGGTGGTGCATGTCACATTGGAAAATCCGCGCCGCAGCAAACTGAACTTCAAGAGTCCCAAAGCCACGTATTCGCTCGGAGCATGGGTACTCAAAGATGACCTTGACTTTGGCAAGGTCATACCCGAAGGGAATACCAAGCCGGGCGCGAAGTGGTGGGGTGACCCGCTTCCGGAGCAGGTTGATTTTCTGGCTGATCTTGTCGAGGAAACTGGTGACAGCGAGTACGAAGTCCTGCCCAAGGCAGAACTGGACGACATGCGGGTTTTCGTTGTCAAGGCCGGATCGACGGTATCACTATTCGCCGAATTGGCAATCGGAAAATGTGGCAAACAGGATAGCGAGTTCGTAGCCAAATCGGCCATCGTTCACATTGCGCAGTGACGGTTCACAATTTATGTGGACGACGAGATGGAGACACGACGAATGACACACGGTCCAACGTCATAGTTGGGTTGCCTGTTTTCGTCGTTAGAGCTTGGCTATGATGCGCTTCCCTGCCTTGACGTGTCACCGAACCGGACTTTTCGAAAGCGGACCGTGGTGGACGGCTCTTCCTGGCCGAACTCGGTCGTCGAAGGCAGCACGGCACTCGCCCGTCCGGTCGGTACCGATGGAATCACATGGGAGTTTATATATTCGTAGCGCAGGGACGCTCGCGCTGGAATGGTTGACGACCTATTCAGGGCGGTCGATCTTCTGAAACACCGAAGTCAAGCGCGACTCATTCTTTGCAACGGCGACAGATCAATATCGGCACGCACCGGCACACTGAACGGGAAATTCGTCCTTTCGCGGCGATCGACCCAAAAGAGCCGGTCAAACAGCATTTTCAATCGGCGGCTGTAGGGCAAGCAAATATGGGCCGTTCGATCCCTAGGCGCGCGCGAACCCCCAGGGCCTGATCCGGGCAGCTCAAGCAGCATCCTGTTCACGGCGACGGGCGATCGAGGGATGGAGGAAAACGGAGCGTTCCGTGGAGTTTCCCACTTGCGCACAGGCATCTCGCTCATAGCGGGCATAGTCCTTCCGAGGACACGCCCGAAGCTCGTTCCTTGCACGAGCATGGAAAAAATGACGATCACGTAGGTCGCGGTGCCGTCAGATAAAAAACCGGGGAAAATGACTTCGACGAAAGGGGGAGTATCTGTCCGACGCTGACACCAGCCATTCCCCCCAACGCGACAGCGTTAGGGGGAGACGCTGATTCAGCGACTGCAGCCGGAGTAACGCGCAACCACTTGCCCTGGCGCCCATCACAGAGCGTCGTCTTTCAGATCTGGTCGAGCCCGACGCGAGATAGCAGTTCAGAGAATCTGGGATCGAAGCGAGCGCTGTCGAAGGTAGGTTCTGTCCTGAGCTCAATGAAGTCAGGACTGTGCTCATCGTAGGCTTTTTCCAGCCAGCCGAAGGTCTGCTCTTTGTCCCCGAGCGATCCAAACACTTTCGCCATGTTGTAGGGGTGGACGTAGTGCTTCTCGGATTCCGTCTCCAGCGCATCCATGATCTGCTGCATGTCCGCGCGCATGCCGGCGGCAGCGTAGGTCTGGGCCAGCCCCATCAGCGTCTCAGTGCTCCTGCCGGAAAGCGTGACAGCCTTCTGCATTTCCTCGATTGCTTCATGGAACAACTTCTGTTGCTGGTAAACCAACCCCAGCCTGAAGTGAAGCAGAAAGTGGTTTGGATCGATTTCCAGGGCTTTACGGAGTTCTTCCCGTGCCGGGTCGTATTGCCGAGCAAGGTACAAGATGATGGCAACCGATGAATTCAGCACGGAATTCAAGGGGTCCATCTGTTGGGACTGCCTGACCCTGGCAATGGCTTCTTCGGCTCTGCCGGCCATCATGAGGTATTCCGCGTACCAGTAGTAGGCGATCGCGTGTCCTGGATTCAGTTCAATGGCGCGCAGGAAATCCTGTTCCAGATCGACCCAATCCCAATCGTGCAAACGTACATGGGCCAGTGACGCATAAGCCTCACCCAAATCGGGTTCAATCTGCAGCGCTTTCCTGGCTGCCATTTTTGCTTGATGAAACGTTTCGCGCGCAGGGCTCACGCCGCGACACGCAAGCATCGTGTAAGCATCGGCCACTCCGTCGTAGGCAGCCGCAAAGTTCGGCTGGTGTTCAATAGCGAGCTGAAAATACTCAATGCTCTTTCGCATTCCTTCTTCGGTGCGCTTGGACCAGAAGTGACGCCCCTTGAGATACGCTTCGTGCGCCTGCGCATCAATGACAGGAGTACGGTCTAAACGCCCTTGCTCGTGCGGCGTGAGCTTGATCTCGATTTCGCGGGCAATTGCCTTGGCCACCTCGATCTGGAGTGCCAGGATGTCACGTCGGTTCCCCTCGTAGGTCTCGGCCCAAAGGTGCGTTTCGTCGCTTACCCGGATGAGCTGCGCCGCAACCCGTACCCGATCTCCGGCACGCCGGACGCTTCCCTCAAGCACGTGGGAAACCCCGAGGTCTTGGCCGATCTGATGAATGGTCTTGGTCGTGGATTTGTAGCGCATCGCCGAAGTCCGGGCGATGACACCCAGGCGCTCCGGGCTGAGCCGGGCAAGTTGGGTGATCATGTCTTCAGTTAAGCCCTCACTGAAGTAATCATATTTGTCGCCGCCACCAAGACTTTCGAACGGAAGCACGACCAGTATCACTCGCCCCTCCGATAGCCATGGATGATTTGGGAGCGGTAATGCTTCCGGTTCACTCGGTTCGCTTTCCACCAGCGCCCCGTCGTTAGGTTGCAAGCGCTCCGCTCCATCCTCCGTGAGCGGCGGCCTTCCTGGGATGGCAGTGACCGGTCGGTGCCGGTTCCGATACAGCGCATCAGCCACAATGATTGCGATGCCAACAAAGACAATCACCGGCCGGGCATCGAGCGCTAAACGCGACAAATGCTCCACCCTCTCCGGTGCCGCAATATTGCGGACGAGTCGAGCAATGAATTCCTGCGGCGCGAAGCCGGTAAGCGCCAAGAGAACGCCCCCAATGAACCATTCGCTAACCCGCTCTCGCAACATCGCCCACAGGCGCCTCCTTATTCGCTGCGGGGTTCGTCCGTCTTTTTCGTCTTCCATGGCGTCCCCGCATAGAGTCGTGTCGACCAGGCGTTACGGTCCCTGACGCGGCACAGGAAGTGGGAGGTGGGCTAAGGCGTACACCCCGTCGCAATCTTCGCACGACATTGTCTATGCCTACACAAACAGCGCTCATTGTTCCTGTGGCACGAGATAGCGCAGCACTGCGGTCCGCAAATAGCCTTCAAGTGACTCGAACGATTCGTGCGCGCGGGAGGATCAAGAAGATTGCAATTCGTACCACGCCAACATAGCTACATGAATAACTATCTGCTTTTCCCAGACGAAAATCTACACACCACCGCGCAGACCACCCAGCCCGTGGAAATCAACAGATCCATGCCGTAGCGCTCGCGGATACCGGCGAGCCACGACCCCGAATTGAAGGAAGGCCTCGGCATCGGCACGCGTCTTCCACCGATAGACGCCGCCTGCCCAGCCGTCCTCGGCATAAATGAACTGCTTGCAGGTGAGCCCCGGTACCGTCCGAAAGCCCGGCGCGATCTTGCGGAAATGCTCTTCGCAGGCCTTGATGTCGATGCTCGGCGGCAGACGATATTGGACGATTGCAATGATCATGGCGCGTTCAGACTATCTGAACCGGAAACTCGTGGATCGTGTTGTTGCCGTACCTCAATCGGTTCCACTCGACGCATTCGGCGCTGAGTCCGGCCGGCAAGGTCCGTGGCGCGGGCGCGCAGAGCAACAACGCCCGGTTCACGGACTCGCGTGATCAGTTCCCACCATTGCCAACTGCGACGCTTGCGCTCGCCGACGAGATGCGATTCCTGCCAGCTTCCGTCGCCCACGCTTGCCTCCACGCGGGCAATCGGCCCGGCGCCGGACCAGGCAACCCCGCGGATGGCCAGTTCGCCGCACTGAACCTCCTGGCCGGGCGCCGGTTCGGTGATCAAAGCCCACACCTGCCGGAGCGTGACAGGCTCACGGACCGCCACGCCGCGCAAGAACGCAACGAAGAAACGACGTTCAAGCGGCATCGCGCCGACACCATCGACACCGATGCCGCCGCCCGGCTGTCCCGCCGCATCCGGACGATCCGCCGAACAAGCGCGCCCGTCCATGGATCGCGCAGCCCGTCCGAGCCGTTTCGCGCGGATCGAGCGAACGCCGCTCGCCTACTTCGCGATGTAGATCCCGGTCGTCGGGCACGTGCCCTGCGTGCCCGCATCCGTCACGAGCGACGCCGCGCTCGGGAACTGCGACGTCGCATCCGTCTTCACCGAAATCCACGCTTCGGTGAAGTAGCTGACATAGTTGACCTTCACGCATTTGAGCGACACCGCGCCGCGCGTGTTGCTGCCGAACGCGCCTTCGAACGCGTTCAGCAACTGCGTGCGCGTCACGGTGTTGCCCGCGTTCGATTGCAGGAACGTGTTGAACGACGTGGTCGACAGACGGCTCACCATCCCCGTCGCATTGTTCCAGTACGCATCGGCCGACGGCGCCTGCGCGCAAGTGCCGTGCTTGTACCACTCGTGCTTGTCGAGGCACGACGCAACGCCCGGCATGTACGTCGACAGCGTGGCGAGCGTCGACGAGCTGACCGGGTACGGGTCCATGCTGCACCACTGATGGCCGTTGTCGAGGTCGACCTCGTTTTGCGGCACACCGCAGAAGAACGGCTGGTTGCCGTCGTAATTGTTCGGCCACAGGCCGTGCAGCGACAGGTTCGTCGACGCGTACGAACCCGACAGCGCATTGCATTCGGTCGCGCTGTGCGTCGCGCAGAAGCCAGGCTCCCAGGACGATGCGAGCAACAGATAGTCGTATGCGTTGGCGGTGTTGCAAGCCGACGCGACGGCAAGCGCGCACGCGGTGCGCGCGAAGGTACGAAACATACCGGCCCCCCTCAGTATGGACGCGGCGGCCGCGCGAGCGACGCCGCGATGTTGGTGAACTGTCGGGTGCCTATTGTGCTTTCGTCAATATTGCAGCGGTGTGACTTTGCGAGGGCGCGACGACACAAGCCGCGCGATGGAGACGACGGTCGGCGCAAGGCGAGCGAGGTTCGCGGCTGAGCCTGTGATCGCACGCGTCGGCGAGGATGTTCGGCGTGAAGGTTTCAAACGAGAACGCCAAACGGCGCGCCGTAAAGCCACACCTGCGCGCGCCGGCGGCTTCATCGTCGTCGAAAAAATACGTCGCATGCCGAATAATCACGCGGCCCCGCCGTCCCTCGTTCGACGGGACCGCCTTTCGCGTCAGGCCGGCTGCGCGTCGCGCTGCCGCTCCAGTTCACGCACGAGCGGCAGCACGCGCTTGCCGAAATACTCGACTTCCTCGAGATAGTGGAGGAATCCGCCCAGCACGAGATCGACGCCGATCGCCTTCAGCGCGACGATCCGCTCGGCGATCTGCTCTGGCGTGCCGATCAGGTTCGTCTTGAAACCGTCGTTGTACTGAACGAGATCGGCGAACTTCGAATCGGCCCACATCCCCTGCCCTTCGGGCGCGGCCTTGCCCGCCTGCTTGACCGCGTGGCCGAACGCGTTGACGGCGTCGACGTCCGCGTGGCGCACGATCTCGTCGAGCACGTCGCGCGCCTCGCGTTCGGTGTCGCGCGCGATGATGAACGCGTTGACGCCGAACTTCACCTGCCGCCCCTGCGCGGCCGCTGCCGCGCGGATCTCGTCGATCTGCGCGCGGTGGCCGTCGAGCGTGTTGCCGTTCATGAAGTACCAGTCGGACACGGCGGCCGCCATCCGGCGCGCGGCCGGCGAATTGCCGCCCTGGAAGACTTCCGGATGCGGATGCTGCAGCGGCTTCGGCTTGAGCGTGTAGTCGTTGAATCGATAGAAGTCGCCCTTGAACGTGAAATTGTCCTGCGTCCAGACGCCCTTCACCGCGCGAATGAATTCCTCGGAGCGGCGATAGCGCTCGTCGTGCTCGAGCCACGGCTCGCCGATCGCGGTGAATTCGCCCTTGAACCAGCCGCTCACGACGTTGATCGCGACGCGCCCCTGATTCAATTGATCGATCGTCGCGAGCTGCTTCGCGACGACGGCCGGATGCCACGGCCCCGGCAGGATCGCGGCGATCACCTTGAGGCGCTCGGTCGCGGCCAGCAGCGCGTGGCTGAACGCGACGGATTCGTGCTGATATTCGGCGCCGTAGCCGGCCGTGAAGCGGATCTGCGACAGCGCGTAGTCGAAGCCGCTCTTCTCGGCGAGCTGCGCGAGACGGCGGTTGTAGTCGATATCCCAGCTCGTGCGCTGCTCGATCTTGCTGACGACCAGGCCGCCGCTGACGTTGGGCACCCAGTAGGCGAACTTGAGGGGGTCCGGCTCGTGACTCATCGGATCGTTCCTTGAAGCATGAAGGGGACGGCGGGAAATCGGCGGCGCGCGGCCGGCCGGTCGGCGATGGCCCTCGGGCGCGCCGCCTGCGCGCGGCGTTCTGTCTCGGCGCATCGTAGGGCGGCCCGGTATTTCGGCCAACCAATGAATCCAGCTATCGATGCCCGCTGCGGCGAGATATGTAAATGACGCATTTCGGCGGCCAAAACGGCGCCGTTGCGCCGCTTCGGCCCGCGCCGTGTCACGAACTGTCGAAATATTGAGGAAATTTGTCGCCGCATTGAACCCGGCGCGCGTTTCCGTATTCCAATGTCCGGTTTGCATTTTCATTACAATTGCTCGCCTGCCACGCCTTACCGCTCTGCCTCCCATGAAAAAAAACCAACGCCGCTGGATCGCCGCGGCGGCCGGCGCCGTCGTGCTTGCCTCGCTCGCCGTGCTCTATCAGCGCTTCGTTGCGAAGGACAAAGCGCCGCGCTATCTGACCGCGAAGGTCGCCCGCGCCGATCTCGAGAACGCCGTGCTGGCCACGGGCACGCTGCACGCGTTCAAGCAGGTCGACGTCGGCGCGCAGGTGTCCGGCCAGCTGAAATCGCTGAAGGTGAAGCTCGGCGACAAGGTGACGAAGGATCAATGGCTCGCCGAGATCGACCCGGTGATCTCGCAGAACGAGTTGCGCCAGGCCGAGGCAAACGTCGACAACCTGGTCGCGCAAAAGCGCTCGAGCGCCGCGCAGTTCAAGCAGGCCGAGCTCGCGTTCAAGCGGCAGCAACAGATGCTGCCCGACGACGCGACGTCGCGCCAGGATTACGAGGCGGCCGCCGCGACGCTCGACGTGCAGCGCGCGAGCCTCGTCGCGCTCGACGCGCAGATCCGCGCGGCGCGAATCAAGATCGAGACCGCGCGCGCGAACCTCGGCTATACGCGCATCGTCGCGCCGATGGGCGGCGAGGTAGTCGCGATCGTCACGCAGCAGGGCCAGACGGTGATCGCGCAGCAGCAGGCGCCCGTGATCCTGAAGCTCGCCGAGCTCGACACGATGACGGTCAAGGCGCAGGTGTCGGAGGCGGACGTGATCCGCATCCATCCCGATCAGGCCGCGTACTTCACGATCCTGGGCGAACCCGACAAGCGTTACTACGGCAAGCTGCGCGCGATCGAGCCCGCGCCGCAGAACTTCCTCGACACGCAAGGCGGCATCGGCGGCATGAGCGGCGGCGGCTCGTCGAAAGCGAACACCGCGGTGTTCTACAACGCGCTCTTCGAAGTGCCGAATCCCGGCCGCCGGCTGCGCATCTCGATGACCGCGCAAGTGAACATCCTGCTCGGCACCGCGCGCCGCGCGCTCAACATCCCCGTCGCCGCGCTCGGCGCGAAGGACAAGGACGGCACGTATCCGGTGCGCGTCGTCGGCGCCGACGACAAGGTCGCGACGCGCAAGATCCGCACCGGCATCAACAACAGCGTGAAGGTCGAGGTGCTCTCGGGCCTCGCGGAAGGCGAGCGCGTGATCATCGGCGATGCGAACGAGCCCGCGGCCGCGGGCGCGGCCGCGTCCGACGCGGGGAGCTGACGATGGCCGAGCCGCTGCTCCAGCTCACACAGGTCACGCGGCGCTTTCCCGCGGGCGACAAGGACGTCGTCGTGCTCGACGACGTGAATCTGTCGATCGACGCGGGCGAGATCGTCGCGATCATCGGCGCGTCCGGCTCGGGCAAGTCGACGCTGATGAACATCCTCGGCTGCCTCGATCACCCGAGCTCGGGCAGCTACCGGGTCGGCGGCCGCGAGACGAGCGAGCTCGAAAGCGACGAGCTCGCGCGCCTGCGCCGCGAACACTTCGGCTTCATCTTCCAGCGCTATCACCTGCTGCCGCATCTGTCGGCGGCCGCGAACGTCGAGATGCCGGCCGTCTACGCGGGCAGCGCGCACGCGCAGCGCCGCGAGCGCGCGCTGAAGCTGCTCGCGCGGCTCGGCCTGTCGGATCGCGCCGACCATCGGCCGAGCCAGCTGTCGGGCGGCCAGCAGCAGCGCGTCAGCATCGCGCGCGCGCTGATGAACGGCGGCGAAGTGATCCTCGCCGACGAACCGACGGGCGCGCTCGATTCGAAGAGCGGCCGCGAGGTGATCCGGGTCCTGCGCGAGCTGAACGCGCTGGGGCACACCGTCATCATCGTCACGCACGACGAGCACGTCGCCGCGCACGCGCGCCGCATCATCGAGATCAGCGACGGCCGGATCGTCGGCGACCGGCTCAACCCGCGCGCGGACGATGCCGACGGCGCGCGCGACGCGAGCGGCGACGCCGCGCCGCACCGCGCGCGCCGGCTGTCGGCGGGCGTCGGCCGCTTCGCCGAAGCGTTCCGGATGGCGTGGATCGCGCTCGTGTCGCATCGGCTGCGCACGCTGCTCACGATGCTCGGGATCATCATCGGCATTACGTCGGTCGTGTCGATCGTCGCGATCGGCGAAGGCGCGAAGCGCTACATGCTCGACGAGATCGGCAGCATCGGCACGAACACGATCAACGTCTATCCGGGCCGCGACTGGGGCGACAGCCGCGCGGACACGATCCAGACGCTCGTGCCCGCCGACGCCTCCGCGCTCGCCGAACAGATCTACGTCGACAGCGCGACGCCCGAAACGTCGCGCAGCCTGCTGCTGCGCTATCGGAACGTCGACGTCAACGCGCTCGTGAGCGGCGTGGGCGAGCGCTTCTTCCAGGTGCGCGGGATGAAGATGGCGCAAGGCATCGCGTTCGGCCCCGACGAAGTGCGCCGCCAGGCGCAGGTCGCGGTGATCGACGAGAACACGCGCCGCAAGCTGTTCGGCGCGAATCCGAACCCGCTCGGCGAAGTGATCCTGATCGACAACCTGCCGTGCGTCGTGATCGGCGTGACCGCGGAAAAGAAGAGCGCGTTCGGCGACATGAAGAACCTCAACGCCTGGGTGCCGTACACGACCGCATCCGGGCGTCTGTTCGGCCAGCGCCATCTCGACAGCATCACGGTGCGCGTGCGCGACGGCCAACCGAGCGACGCCGCCGAGAAGAGCCTGACGAAGCTGATGCTGCAGCGGCACGGCCGCAAGGATTTCTTCACGTACAACATGGACAGCGTCGTCAAGACGGTCGAGAAGACCGGGCAGTCGCTCACGTTGCTGCTGTCGCTGATCGCGGTGATCTCGCTCGTCGTCGGCGGAATCGGCGTGATGAACATCATGCTCGTGTCGGTGACCGAGCGCACGCGCGAAATCGGCATCCGGATGGCGGTCGGCGCGCGGCAGGCGGACATCATGCAGCAGTTCCTCGTCGAAGCCGTGACCGTCTGCCTGATGGGCGGCGCAATCGGCATCGTGCTGTCGTTCGGCATGAGCTTCGTGTTTTCTCTGTTCGTCGATCAATGGAAGATGGTGTTCTCGGCCGGCTCGATCGCGTCCGCGTTCCTGTGCTCGACGCTGATCGGCGTCGTGTTCGGCTTCATGCCCGCGCGCAACGCGTCGCGGCTCGATCCGATCGATGCGCTCGCGCGCGATTGAGGTGAAGCGATGACGATTCTCACGCCCCGCCGCTTCGCCCGTCGCGCCGTCGCGCTCGCCTGCGCGGGCGCGCTGCTGTCCGGCTGCGCGACGTCGTCGCGCCACGCGCCGCCGCCCGCGGTCGAGCTGCCCGCGCACTGGGCGTCGCCCGTCGCCGCGCAGGCGAGCGCCGCGCCCGACGACTGGTGGCGCCGCTTCGGCGACCCGACGCTCGATCGCCTGATCGACGGCGCGCTGCGCACCAACAACGATCTGGCGGCCGCGGCGATCCGCGTCTATCGCGCGCAATTGCAGGCGGGGCTCGCGGACACGAACCTGACGCCGAACGTCACGCTCGGCGCGAACGGCAACGTATCGCGCACGCTCGACACGCATCGGATGAGCCGCGCGAGCGGCGTCACCGCGACGCTCGGCTACGAGCTCGACCTGTGGGGCAAGCTCGCCGCGCAGCGCGACGCCGCACGCTGGGAGCTCGAAGCGACGCAGGCCGATCGCGACGCGGCGCGGCTGTCGCTGATCGGCACGACGGCGGCGCTGTACTGGCAGATCGCCTATCTGAATCAGCAGATCGCGTTCGGCGACGCGAACATCGCCTACGCGGCGCGCACGTTGAGGCTCGTGCAATCGCGTCACGACGCGGGCGCGACGTCCGGCCTCGACGTCGCGCAGGCCGAGCGCAACCTGTCCGCGCTGCGCGCCGACCAGACGCAGCTGATCCAGCAGCGCACCGAGAATCGCAACGCGCTCGCGATCCTGTTCGACCGCCCGCCGCAACGGCAAGCGGCCGAGCGCGACGCGTTGCCGGACGCGCCGCTGCCGGAAATCGCCGCAGGCATGCCCGCCGAGCTGCTCGGCCGCCGCCCCGATCTGCGCGCGGCCGAGTTCCGGCTGCGCGAGTCGCTCGCGAACGTCGACGTGACGCGCACGAGCTTCTATCCGACCTTCACGCTGACGGGCAGCGTCGGCACCGCGAGCACGAGCCTCGAGCGCGTGCTGCAGAACCCGGTCGCGACGCTCGGCCTCGGGCTCGCGCTGCCGTTCATCCAGTGGAACACGATGCAGTTGCAGATCAAGGTGTCGAAAACGCAGTACGAGGAAGCGGTCGTCAATTTCCGCCAGAACCTGTATCGCGCGCTCGGCGAGGTCGAGAACGCGCTGTCCGCGCGCGTGCAGCTCGACGCCGAGGCCGACGAACGCACGCTCGCGCTTGCACAGGCGCGGCGTGCGGAAACGCTTGCGAGGGCGCGCTTCGTCGCCGGCGCGACAGGCGTGCAGCCGTGGCTCGACGAACAGCAGCGGCTGCGCGATGCGCAAAGCGCGCTGGCGCGCGCCCAATTGGGCCGCCTCAACAATCGGATGAGCCTCTACAAGGCGCTGGGCGGCGCGGACCGGTCGTCCTGAGCGCAGCCCCAATCCGCGCGCCTCGCCGTTTCGAGTCCGCGCTCGAACGAATTCGCTTGCCGAAATCCTACGCTGCTGCATATATTTCCTACGCATGTGAAGGAACAGCGATGCAAGAACGTACTCGTGCCGCCCATTTGGGCCCCGAGCGCAGACGGCCGCAGGTGCTGGACGCCGCGCTGCGCATTGCCGTCACGCGCGGATTGGCGGGCGTGTCGATGGAAGCGATCGCGCAGGCGCTCGGCGTCACGCGGCCGGTCGTCTACGCGTGCTTCGCATCGCGCGAAGAATTGATCGACGCGCTGCTCGAACGCGAAGAGCGCCGCCTGTTCGACGGCGTGATTTCCGCGTTGCCGCACGAGCCGCCGTTCGGCGATCCGAAGCAATGGATGACGGCCGGATTCCAGGCGCTGCTGAAGGTCGTCGCCGAACACGCCGATTCGTGGCGGCTCGTGCTCGCCGCGGATCACGATCGCGACGCGGTCGAACGCTACGGCAATGCGCGACGCCGCGTCGCGCAGCAGGTCGGCGCGCTGATGGGGCCGATGATGAAGAAGGCGGGCGTCAAGCAGATCGACAAGAAGCTGCCCGTGCTCGTCGAAATCTTCATGTCGCTCGGCGACGGCGCGGTGCGCGCGATGCTCGACGACGAACAGCAGTGGACGCCGGACGAACTCGGCGCATACGTGGGCCGGATCGTGCTCGGCGGATTCATGAAAGCCTGACGGCCGGATTCTTCCGATGGCGGCGCATACAGGAGACATTGCGATGGATTTAGTCAGGAATATTGATCGTCAGGATCGGAAACGACAGGAAGACTACGGTTTCTTCGGCCCCGATTCCCCGACCTGGCGCGTGTGGACCTGCCCCACCGCGCTCACCATCGGCTTTCAGCGCTCCGTCGTCGTCGAGGAGCTCGATCCGTTCCTGCTCGCGGCCGTCAACTCCCGGCGCGGCATCTACACGAACCCGAAGCTGCGCTACGACCGGACGATCCGGTATTTCGCGACGGTGGCGGTCGGCGACGCGCGCAGCGCGCTCGACGCGTCCGAGATACTCGTGAAAGTGCACGCGAAAGCGGTCGGCATCGAGCCCGTCAGCGGCAAGCGCTTCGACGCGAACGATCCGGATTCGCAGCTGTGGATTCTGCTCACCGGCTGGCATTCGGTGCTGATCGCGTACGAGCGCTTCGGCCCCGGCAAGCTGTCCGCGGCCGACGAAGCGCGCTATTGGGAAGAATGCGCGATCGCGGCCGAGCTGCAGACATGCCCGTCGTCCGCCGTGCCGCGCACGCGGCAAGGCATCCGCCAGTATTTCGCCGAGATGCGCCCGCGGCTCGCCGCATCGGAACTCACGCAATCGACGATGCGGTATCTGCTCGACGGCTCCCGGATCACGATCGACGCCAACACGTCGCGCGCCGCACGCCCGTTCCTGAAGCTCGCGGCATGGGTCATGCGCGCCGCGACGCTGTCGACGATGCCCGCGTACATGCGCGAGCTCGCCGGCATTCGCCAGCCGCATTGGATCGGCGCCGCCATCGCGCCGCTCGTGCGCGCCGCGATGAAGTTACTCGCGACGCAGCGTGCTTCGCTCGCGCTCGTCGACGCGATCACGCCGTCGACCCGCCCGGTCATCGAGCCCGTGATTCGAGGCGTGGCACCCGAGCGCGGCGAAACGCTGACGCCCGCCGAGGCGCGCGAACGCTACGGCCGGATCAGCGCGGCGGACATGTATCGGCGAATCCTGCAAGGCGGCGCGGGCGAACGCGCCGCGGAACCCGCGGCGGCGCGTTGACGCGCCGCGACGCAGGCTCGCGCCACGCATCGCCGATGCAGCCGAGCGATGCCGCGAGCCACTCGCGGCACGCCGAATACACCAACGAGGAGACACGAGAATGAACAGGATCTGGCTCGCGGCCTATCCGCCCGGCGTGCCGGCCGACATCGACACGTCGCGCTATGCGTCGCTCGTCGCGCTGATGGAGGCGAGCTTTCGCGACTATCGCGCGCGCGACGCGTTCGTCTGCATGGGCAAGGCGATCACGTACGGCGAGCTCGACGCGCTGTCGCGCAAGCTCGGCGCGTGGCTTCAGTCGCGCGGCCTGTCGCGCGGCGCGCGGGTCGCGATCATGATGCCGAACGTGCTGCAGTACCCGGTGGCGATCGCCGCGATCCTGCGCGCGGGCTATGTGGTCGTCAACGTGAACCCGCTCTACACGCCGCGCGAACTCGAGCACCAACTGAAGGACAGCGGCGCCGAGGCGATCGTGATCCTCGAGAACTTCGCGACGACGCTGCAGGCGGTGATCGCGAAGACGTCGGTCAAGCACGTCGTCGTCGCCGCGATGGGCGATCTGCTCGGCGTGAAGGGCGTCCTCGTCAATTACGTCGTGCGCCGCGTGAAGAAGATGGTGCCGGCATGGAGCCTGCCGTCGTACACGCGCTTCAATGCGGCGCTCGCGCAGGGCGCGCGGCATGCGCTGCGGCGCATCCCGATCGAGCCGAACGACATCGCATTCCTGCAATACACGGGCGGCACGACGGGCGTATCGAAGGGCGCGACGCTGCTGCATCGGAACATCGTCGCCAACGTGCTGCAGTCCGAAGCATGGCGCGCGCCGCTCGTCGAAGGCCGGCCGAAGGACGTGCAGTTCGTGACCGCGATCGCGCTGCCGTTCTATCACGTGTTCGCGCTGACGGTGTGCGGCTTCATGACGATCCACGCGGGCGGGCTCGGCGTGCTGATCCCGAATCCGCGCGACATCGGCGGAATGATCGCCGCGCTCGAAGGCTATCCGATCTCCGCGTTCCCGGCCGTCAACACGCTCTACAACGCGGTGCTGCATCATGCGGACTTCCCGAAGCTCGACTTCTCGAAGCTCATTGTCGCGAACGGCGGCGGGATGGCGATCCAGGACAGCGTCGCGAAGCGCTGGCACGAGCGCACGCGCGTGCCGATCGTCGAAGGCTACGGCCTGTCGGAGACGTCGCCGAGCGCGACCTGCAATCCGGTGACGATCGCCGCGCACACCGGCACCGTCGGCGTGCCGCTGCCGTCGACCGAGATCGCGATCCGCGACGACGCGGGTGACGACGTGCCGCTCGGCCAGCCGGGCGAAATCTGCATTCGCGGGCCGCAGGTGATGGCGGGCTACTGGAATCGGCCGGACGAAACCGCGATGGTCACGACGCCGGACGGCTTCTTCAAGTCCGGCGACGTCGGCGTGATGGACGAACGCGGCTACGTGAAGATCGTCGATCGCAAGAAGGACATGATTCTCGTGTCGGGCTTCAACGTCTATCCGAACGAGATCGAGGACGTGGTCGCGTCCCATCCGGGCGTGTACGAAGTCGCGGCGATCGGCGTGCCCGACGAGCATTCGGGCGAGGCGGTGAAGCTGTTCGTCGTGAAGAAGGACCCGGCGCTCACCACCCAGGACGTGCTCGCGTACTGCAAGGAACGCCTCACGAACTACAAGCGGCCGAAGCACATCGAGTTCCGCGCCGATCTGCCGAAGAGCAACGTCGGCAAGATCCTGCGGCGCGAGCTGCGCGACGCGGCTCGCTGAGCGCCGCATCGCGCGACGGCGCATCGATGCGCCGTCGCGCCCTTGCGACGTCGCGCCGGACGGCGCGGCCCGGCGCACCCGGCGGCGCGCCGTCCGCCACGTCATTTCACGTCATGTCACGCCGCGCCGAGATCGGCGAGCGGATGCGTGTCGCGCTTCCACGGCGACGCGAGGAAATGCTGAACACGCTCGCGCTGCACCTCGACGAGCGACGCGGGCGCCCAGCCCGGCCTGCGATCCTTGTCGACGAGATGCGCGCGCACGCCTTCGCAGAAATCGCCCTCCTCGATCGCGTGCGCGACGATCCCGAGCTCCATCCGGAACGATTCGGCGAGCGTCATCTGCCGGCCGCGCAACAGCGCCTCGCGCGTGACTTCGAGCATCGTCGGCGAATGGCTCGTCAATGCGTCGAGCGTCGTCTGCAGCCATTGCCGGTGCTCGCGCGACAGCTCGTCGCGCATCAGATCCTGCCGCAGCGTCGCGACGATCCGCTCGACGCCCGAGCGCTTGTCGAAATGCCGGACGATCCACGGCATCTGGCTGTCGAGCGCCGCGTGCGGCACGACGTTGCACGGCGGCTCGAACACCGCGCGCAACGCGCGCAGCGCGTCGCCCGCCCAGTCCGCGCGCTCGAGCCGCGTCTCGAACGTGTCGAGCCACGACGACGGCACCGACAGATCGGCGAGCTTCGCGACGAGCGCGTCCGCGCCCGACAGCGTCGCGCCCGTCAGGCCGACGAAGAGCGACAGCTCGACAGGCAGCCGCGCGAGAAAGTGCGTCGCGCCGACGTCGGGCACGAAGCCGATTCGCGTCTCCGGCATCGCGATCTTGCTGCGCTCGGTCGACACGCGCAGCGCGGCGCCCTGCGCGAGCCCCATTCCGCCACCCATCGTGATGCCGTCCATCAGCGCGACGACGGGCTTCGGGAACGTGTGAATCGCGTAATCGAGCCGGTATTCGTCGACGAAGAACGGCAGCCAGCCGCGGCCGCCCGCCTTCGCCATCCGGTAGAGCGCGCGCACGTCGCCGCCCGCGCAAAAGCCCTTGTCGCCCGCGCCGCGCAGCACGACGGCGACGATCGAGCGATCGTCGCGGCAGCGTTCGAGCAACGCGGCGAGCTCGCGCACCATGTCGTGCGACAGCGCGTTGAGCGCGGCCGGCCGGTTCAGCGTGATCAGCGCGACGCGGTTCACGACGCGCATCTGCACGTCGCGCGCCGCCGTGTCGTGGCGAGCGTCGTGCATCATCGGCGTGCTCATTGCGGGTGCCCTCCGTCGGTGCGCCATTGCGGCTCGCGCTTGCCGAGGAACGCGGCGACGCCTTCGCGCGGTTCGTCGCCGTCGAACAGCTCGACGAAGCGCTCGCGCTCCACCGCGAGCGCCGCGCCGCGCGGCACGCCTTGCCGCGCGAGGCCGATCAGCTCCTTCGCGACGCCGACCGCGCGCGGGCCGAGCGCGACCGTGCGGCGCGCGAGCTCGAGCGCCGCGTCGGGCGCGCGGCCCGTGTCGACGACTTCCTCGACGAGGCCGATGCGCAGCGCGGTTTGCGCATCGACGCGCACGCCCGCGAGAATCATCCGCTTCGCCCAGCCTTCGCCGACGAGCCAGGGCAGCGTCTGCGTGCCGAGCCCGCACGGCGTGAGGCCCACCGACGGCTCGGGCAGCGCCATCTGCGCGTGCCGCTCGGCGATGCGCATGTCGCACGCGAGCGCGCATTCGAGGCCGCCGCCCATCGCATAGCCGTTGATCGCGGCGATCGTCGGAAAGCGCGCGTCGTGCAACGCCTCGAACGCCGCGCCGAAGCGCGCGGCCATCGTGCGCGCCATCGCGTGATCGCCTTGCGCGAACGAGTTCAGATCCGCGCCCGCGCTGAAGAACTTCGGGCCGTCGCCCGTGACGACGAGCGCGCGCACGCGGGAATCGGCCTCGAGCCGCTCGATCGTGCGCTGCAGTTGAAGGAGCCCGTCCGCGCTGAACGTATTCGCGGACGGGCGCTTGAGCGTGACGAGCGCGATCGCGCCGTCGTCGGCGTAGTCGAGCTCGATCATCAGGCGTCCTTCTTGACCGGTTGATACAGGCGGATCACCGCGGAGAAATCGAGCTTGCCGTCGCCGCGGCTGCTCATCGTCTGATACAGCTGCTGCGCGAGCGCGCCGAGATACACCGGCTGCCGGACCTGCTTGGCCGCGTCGTTCGCGAGGCCGAGATCCTTCAGCATCAGATCGGTGCCGAAGCCGCCCGTGTAGCCGCGCGACGACGGCGCGGTCTCGATCACGCCCGGATACGGGTTGTACGTGTCCGAGCTCCAGCAGCGGCCCGTCGACGTGTTGATGATGCCCGCGAGCACCTTCGGATCGATGCCGAGCGACGCGCCGAGCGCCATCGCCTCGGACACGCCCGCCATCGTGATCCCGAGCACGAGGTTGTTGCAGACCTTCGCGACCTGCCCCATCCCGGCCGCGCCGCAGTGGACGATGTTCTTGCCCATCGCCGCGAGCACGGGCTTCACGCGCTCGTAGTCGGCGTCGCTGCCGCCGACCATGAACGTCAGCGTGCCCGCCGCCGCGCCGCCCGTGCCGCCCGACACGGGCGCGTCGACGAACGCGCCGCCGTTCTCGCGCACGAGCTCGCCGAACGCCTGCGCGCTCGCCGGATCGATCGTGCTCGAATCGATCACCATCGCGCCCGCGGCAAGTCCCGCCAGCACGCCGTTCTCCTGCGTGAGCACGGCGCGCACGTGCGCGGCCGCGGGCAACATCGTGACGACGAACTCGGCGCCCGCCGCCGCTTCGCGCGGCGAGCCGGCGACCTGCGCGCCGCCGTCCTTCACGAGGCGCAGCGCGTCCTCGCTGAGATCGAACGCGCGCACCTCATGGCCCGCCTTCAGCAGATTGAGCGCCATCGGCGCGCCCATGTGGCCCAAGCCGATAAAACCGATCTTCATCGCGCCTCCCCGATCAGTGCAAGCGAATCGTCGTGTTGACGGCGCCCGCCGTCGCGTCGTCGTCGAACCAGCGCGCGGTGACGGTCTTCGTCTGCGTGTAGAACTGCACGACCTGCTTGCCGTACGGCCCGAGATCGCCGAGCTTCGAGCCGCGCGAGCCCGTGAAGCTGAAGAACGGCACCGGCACCGGAATCGGAATGTTGATGCCGACCTGGCCGATGTCGATGTCGCTCTGGAACTTGCGCGCCGCCGCGCCGCTTTGCGTGAAGAGGCCCACGCCGTTGCCGAACGGATTCGCGTTGACGAGCGCGATCGCCTCGTCGAGCGTGTCGACCGACATCACGCACAGCACCGGGCCGAAGATCTCGTGCGTGTAGATCGACATCTCCGGCGTCACGTCGGCGAAGACCGTCGGGCCGATGAAGTTGCCGTGCGGATAGCCGTCGACGCTCACTTCTCGGCCGTCGAGCGCGAGCGTCGCGCCTTCCTTCTCGCCGGTTTCGATGAGGCCGAGAATCCGCTGCTTCGCCGCGCGCGATACGACGGGGCCGACGTCGGTGCCGGCTTCCGCGCCCGCGTTGACCTTCAGCGTCTTCGCCTTCGCGACGATGTCGGGCAGCCAGTCGCGCGCCGCGCCGACGAGCACCGCGACCGACGTCGCCATGCAGCGCTGGCCCGCCGCGCCGAACGCCGCGCCGACGAGCGCGTTGACCGTCTGCTCGCGGTTCGCGTCGGGCAGGATCACCGCGTGGTTCTTCGCGCCCATCATCGACTGCACGCGCTTGCCGTGCTCGCTGCCGAGCCGGTACACGTGCGTGCCGACGGCCGTCGAGCCGACGAACGAGATCGCCTTCACGAGCGGATGGGTGCACAGCGCGTCGACGACTTCCTTGCCGCCGTGCACGACGTTGAGCACGCCCTTCGGCACGCCCGCCTCGATCGCGAGCTCGACGAGCTGCATCGTCGACAGCGGGTCCTGCTCGGAAGGCTTCAGCACGAACGTATTGCCGCAGACGATCGCCATCGGGAACATCCACAGCGGAATCATCGCCGGGAAGTTGAACGGCGTGATGCCGACGCACACGCCGAGCGGCTGGCGCAGCGAGTAGGTGTCCACGCCGCCCGCGACGTTCTCGGCGAATTCGCCCAATTGCAGCGAGCCGACCGAGCACGCGTGCTCGACGACCTCGAGGCCGCGAAACACGTCGCCTTCGGCGTCGGGCAACGTCTTGCCCTGCTCGGCCGTCAACGTCTTCGCGATCTGCGGCAGGTTCGCGCGCACGAGCTCCTGGAACTTCAGCATGATCCGCATCCGCGCGGAAAGCGGCGTGTTCTTCCACTTCGCGAACGCGGCCTGCGCGGCCTCGACGGCCGCGTCGACTTCGGCGGCCGTCGCGAACGGCACGCGCGCGAGCAGCTCCTGCGTCGCCGGATTGACGATGTCGCGCCACTCGGTCGCGTGGGATTCGACGAATTCGCCGGCGATCAACAGCTTCACAGTCGGCACGTGATGTCCCTTCTGGGACGACGGAGTTGCGTTCATCGTGAGATTCTCCTGGCTATGGCCGGCGGCGCGCCGCGCGCGCCGCCGGCCGGTTGATGCGAAGCGGCATGACGGGCGTCACTTGCCCTCGGCCGCGAAATCCTCTTCCCAATACTCGCCGGGCATCCGGCTCGACGCGTCGCCGCCGCGCTCCAGCTCGAGGCGGCGCAATTCGACGCGTCGGATCTTGCCGGAGATCGTCTTCGGCAGCTCGGCGAACTGCAACCTCCGAATCCGCTTGTACGGCGCGAGCCGCTCGCGCGAGAAGCGGAAGATGTCGCGCGCGAGCGCCTCGCTCGGCTCGTAGCCCGCGCGCAGCGTGATGAACGTCTTCGGCACCGACAGCCTCACCGGGTCCGGGCTCGGCACGACGGCCGCCTCGGCGATCGCCTCGTGCTCGATCAGCACGCTTTCGAGCTCGAACGGGCTCAGCCGGTAATCGGACGACTTGAACACGTCGTCCGCGCGGCCGACGTAGACGAAGTAGCCGTCGTCGCGGCGCAGCGCGATGTCGGACGTGCGGTAGTGGCCGCCGCGCATCGCGTGCGCGGTCGCCTCCGGATTGTTCGCGTAGCCCTTCATCAGGCCGACCGGACGCTCGACGCCCGGGCCCACCGGCAGCGCGACCTCGCCTTCGCTCGCGGGGGCGCCGTCCGGATCGAGCAGCGCGATCGCGTAGCCCGGCATCGGCCGGCCCATCGCGCCCGGCACAACCGGCTGCCCCGGCGAGTTGCCGATGAGGCAAGTGGTTTCGGTCTGCCCGTAGCCGTCGCGAATCGTCACGCCCCACGCCTTCTTCACGCGCTCGATGATCTCCGGATTGAGCGGCTCGCCCGCGCCGACGATCTCGCGCAGCTTCACCGCGAACGTCGCGAGCGGCTGCTGGACGAGCATCCGCCAGACGGTCGGCGGCGCGCACATCGTCGTCACCTGATATTTGACGAGCGCATCGAGCACGACCTTCGGCTCGAAGCGCGCATAGTTGAACGCGAACACGCACGCCTGCGCGTTCCACGGCGCGTAGAAGCAGCTCCACGCGTGCTTCGCCCAGCCGGGCGAGCTGATGTTCCAGTGGACGTCGCCCGGCTGCAGGCCGACCCAGTACATCGTCGACAGGCTGCCGACCGGATACGTGCGGTGCGTGTGCTCGACGAGCTTCGGCTTCGACGTCGTGCCCGACGTGAAATACAGCAGCATCGGATCGCTCGCGTGCGTGCGCCCGTCGGGCGTGAAGTCCGCGGGGGCCGCGTAGCCGTCGGCGAGCGGAAGCCACCCCGCGCGCGGCGCACCCGCGACGATCTTCGTCACGTCAAGCCCCGGCTGCTCGAACTTCGCGGCTTCGTTCTCGTCGACGATCGCATAGCGCGCGCCGCCGATCTGCACGCGCTCGCGCACGTCGTCGGCGGACAGCTGCGTCGTCGCGGGCAGCACCACCGCGCCGAGCTTCATCGCCGCGAGCATCGTGTCCCACAGCTCGACGCGGTTCGGCAGCATCAGCAGAATGCGCTCGCCGCGCGCAACGCCGATGCCGCGCAGCCAGTTCGCGATCCGCGCGGAGCGCTCCGACATCTGCGCGAACGTGTACTGCGCGCCGTCGCCCGTCGCGGCGTCGACGATCCACAGCGCCGGGCGGTCGTTGCCGCGCGCGATCGCGTCGAAGTAGTCGAGCGCCCAGTTGAATTCGTCGAGCGCCGGCCACTTGAAATCGCGATATGCGCTCTCGTAGTCGGTGCGGTGGCGCAGCAGGAAATCGCGTGCGTCGAGAAACGCCTGTGCCGTCATCGTGTCGTCTCCTGTCGATCGGAGTCGGCGCTTTGGCGCTTACTCCGATCCCATGCAAAGCCATCCATGTTGCGCGAGTGCCTCTTCGCGGTGATTCGCGCGGCGGCGCTCAGAGCTGCCGCGCGATCACCATTCTTTGCACTTCGCTGGTCCCCTCGTAGATCTGCGTGATCCGCGCATCGCGGTAATGGCGCTCGACCTCGTAGTCGACGAGGAAACCGTAGCCGCCGTGGATCTGGATCGCGTCCGAGCACACCGCCTCGGCCATCTCGGACGCGAAGAGCTTCGCCTGCGACGCTTCGGACAGGCACGGCAGGCCCGCCGTGCGCAGCCGCGCCGCGTGATGCGTGAGAAGGCGCGCGGCGTTGATCTGCGTCGCCATGTTCGCGAGCTTCTCGGCGATCGCCTGATGCTCGGCGATCGGCTTGCCGAACTGGACCCGCTCGCGCGCATAGCGGCGCGCGCGATCGAACGCGGCGCGCGCGATGCCGATCGCCTGCGCGGCGATGCCGATGCGCCCGCCCTCGAGATTCGACAGCGCGATCTTCAGCCCCTCGCCGCGCTTGCCGAGCAGATTCTCCTGCGGAATTGCGCAGTTCTCGAGCGTGATCGCGCAGGTGTCCGACGCGCGGATGCCCATCTTCTTCTCGGGCTTGCCGACGATGAAGCCCGGCGTGTCGGCCGGCACGACGAATGCGGACAGCCCGCGCTTGCCTTCGCCCGGATCGGTCATGGCAAAAACGATCGTGAGGCCCGCGCGCGCGCCGTTCGTGACGAACTGCTTGCTGCCGTTCAGTATCCACTTGCCGTCGCGCAGCTCCGCGCGCGTGCGCAGGTTGTGCGCCTCGGAACCCGCGTGCGGCTCGGTGAGGCTGAACGCGCCGATCGTCTTGCCGGTCGCGAGATCGCGCAGCCAGCGCTCTTTCTGCTCCTGCGTGCCGTAATTCAGCACCGGCCCGCAGCCGACCGAGTTGTGCACGCTCACGAGCGTCGCACACGACGCGCAGCCGGCCGCGATCTCTTCGAGCGCGAGCGCATAGGCGACGTAGTCGGTGTACGATCCGCCCCAGTCGGCGGGCACGATCATGCCGAGAAAGCCGAGCTCGCCCATCTGCGCGACGACCTCGTCGGGCAGATGCGATTCGCGGTCCCACTGCGCGGCGTTCGGCGCGAGCGCCTCGGCGGAGAAGGCGCGCGCGGCGTCGAGGATCATCCGTTGATCTTCGGTGTAGAGATCGTCCATTGCTGTGTGTCTCCCGGGCGGCCAGCCGCGTCGTCGCGCGGCGCGCCTCGTTCGTTTTGTCTCGATAAGTCAAGTGTAGGCAACGCGCGGATTCTGTTCGATGCTCGCTTCGCTCAATTACACTGATCGTTTTTGCCATACCGCGCCACGGCACGCCCTGCGATGAAGCACGAAGAGAAGAAAGGCACCGTTTCGATCGCGCTCGTCGAGTCGAGCCTCGCGCTGTCGCGCCGGCGCGGCGTCGACGACGCGCCGCTCCTCGCGCAGGCGGGCATTGCCGCCGCGCTGCTCGCGCAGCCGAACGCGCGCGTGTCCGCGCGGCAATACGGCGCGCTGTGGAACGCGATCGCGCGCGCGCTCGACGACGAGTTCTTCGGCCAGGATTCGCATCCGATGCGCTGCGGCAGCTTCATCGCGATGAGCCAGGCGGCGCTCTCCGCGCGCAACGGGCTGCGCGCGCTCGCGCGCGCGGTCAACTTCATGCACTGCGTGCTCGACGATCTGCACGCCGAGATCGACGCGAACGCCGAGCGCGTGCGGCTGCGTTTCGTGCATCGCAACAAAGCGAACGCGCCGGCGATGTTCGCGTACGCAACCTATTTCATCATCGTCTACGGGCTCACGTGCTGGCTGATCGGGCGGCGCATTCCGCTGCTGCACGCGAGCTTTCGGTGCGGCGAGCCGCTCGCCGTCCACGAATATCAGCTGATGTTCTGCGACGACATGCGCTTCGATCAGTCCGATTCGTACGTCGATTTCGATCCGGCGTTCGCCGCGCTGCCCGTCGTGCAGACGGCGAAGACGCTGAAGCCGTTCCTGCGCGACGCGCCCGCGAGCTTCATCGTGAAGTATCGCAATCCGCACGCGTTCGGCGAGCGCGTGCGCGCGACGCTGCGCGGGCTGCCGCCCGCCGCGTGGCCGACCTCGCACGCGCTCGCCGCGCGGCTGCACGTCGCCGAGGCGACGCTGCGGCGCAAGCTGAAGCAGGAGGGCCTTTCGTATCAGTCGATCAAGGACGCGCTGCGCCGCGATCTCGCGTGCGAGGCGCTCGCCGATCCGGCCCGCACCGTCGCCGACGTCGCGGCGGCGGCGGGCTTCGCCGAGCCGAGCGCGTTCTACCGCGCGTTCCGCAAGTGGCGCGGAATGAGCCCCGCCGACTACCGCGACGCCGCACTCGCCGCGCGCGCCGCCGCTTCGCGCTTTCGCCGGAAACCGCCTACTCTTTAAACACCGGGCGCACGCCCTTCTCACGGCCCGGCTGCGGCGCCGCACCATGCGGCCGCGCGCCGCCGGCCGACACCGCGATGCAAACGCCCCACCCTTCGCCGCGCCCGCCGCCCAGGCACGGCAGGCTTCCCGCGCGGCTCGCGCGCGCGGCCGTGCTGGTCGGCCTGCTGCTCGCCTGCGCGGCCGCCGCCGCCGCGACGCGCGAGCCCGTCGTCGTGATTCCGGTCACGGGCGCGATCGGGCCCGCGAGCGCCGACTTCATCGTCCGCGGCCTCGAGCGAGCCGCGCGCGAGCACGCGCAGCTCGCGATCCTCCAGCTCGACACGCCGGGCGGCCTCGACACGTCGATGCGGCAGATCATCAAGGCGATCGTCGGCTCGGGCGTGCCCGTCGCCGCGTTCGTCGCGCCGGGCGGCGCGCGCGCGGCGAGCGCCGGCACCTACATCGTCTATGCGAGCCACATCGCGGCGATGGCGCCCGGCACGAATCTCGGCGCGGCGTCGCCCGTGCAGTTCGGCGTCGGCGGCCCGGCGCCGCCCGCCGCGCGGCGCGAGCCCGGCGCCGCATCCGGCGCGGCCGCGACCGACGCCGAGTCGACCGAATCCCGCAAGGCGCTGCACGACGCGGCCGCATACATCCGCAGTCTCGCGCAACTGCGAGGCCGCAACGTCGAATGGGCGGAGCGCGCGGTGCGCGAAGCGGTGAGCCTGCCCGCGAACGACGCGCTCGCGCAGCACGTCGTCGACCTGATCGCGAACGATCCGGCCGATCTCGCCGCGAAGCTCGACGGCAGCAAGATCGTCACCGCGACGGGCACGCACCGGCTCGACACCGCGCAGGCGCCGATCGAGACGATCGAGCCCGACTGGCGCAGCCGCCTGCTCGCGACGATCGCCGATCCGAGCGTCGCGCTCGTGCTCGTCACGCTGGGGATGTACGGAATCTTCTTCGAATTCGCGAATCCGGGCTTCGTGCTGCCGGGCGTCGCGGGCGCGATCAGCCTGCTCGTCGGCCTGTTCGCGCTGCAATTGCTGCCGATCAACTACGCGGGCCTCGCGCTCGTGATGCTCGGCATCGCGTTCCTGATCGCCGAGGCATTCCTGCCGACTTTCGGCACGCTCGGCGTCGGCGGCATCGTCGCGTTCGCGATCGGCGCGCTGATGCTGATCGACACCGACGTGCCCGGCTACGGCGTGCCGTGGCCCGTGATCGTCTCGCTGGCGGCCTCGGGCGCGATCCTCGTGTTCGGCGTGTCGGGCTTCGCGCTGCGCGCGCGGCGGCGGCCCGTCGTCACGGGCGCGGAGGCGATCGTCGGCAGCGTCGGCGAAGTGCTCGACGACGGGCTCGTCCCCGATCAGCCGCCCGAAATCGGCCCGAGCGCCGATCCGGCCGCACCGCTCGCGCCGTCCGCGGCCGGCTGGGCGCGCGTGCACGGCGAGCGCTGGCGCGTCGCGAGCGCGACGCCGATCGCGGCCGGCCGCCGCGTGCGCGTGACGGGCCGCAACGGCCTCACGCTGACCGTCGCCCCGCTGTACGACAACACCGCCCCACCACAAGGAGAACAATCATGATGGGCTTCACGTTCGGCTTCAGCAGCCTGCTGTTCGTATTCGCGCTGTTCGTGATCGCGTCGGCGATCCGCATCTTCCGGGAATACGAGCGCGGCGTCGTGTTCCTGCTCGGGCGCTTCTGGAAGGTCAAGGGGCCGGGCCTCGTGCTGATCATCCCGGTCGTCCAGCAAGTGGTGCGGATCGACCTGCGCACCGTCGTGTTCGACGTGCCCGCGCAAGACGTGATCACGCGCGACAACGTGTCGGTGAAGGTGAGCGCTGTCGTGTATTTCCGCGTCGTCGATCCGGAAAAGGCGGTGATCCAGGTTCAGCGCTACTTCGACGCGACGAGCCAGCTCGCGCAGACGACGCTGCGCTCCGTGCTCGGCAAGCACGAGCTCGACGCGCTCCTCGCCGAGCGCGAGCAATTGAACGCCGACATCCAGAAAACGCTCGACGCGCAGACGGACGCGTGGGGGATCAAGGTATCGGTGGTGGAGATCAAGCACGTCGACCTGAACGAGACGATGATCCGCGCGATCGCGCGGCAGGCCGAGGCCGAGCGCGAGCGGCGCGCGAAGGTGATCCACGCGGAAGGCGAGCTGCAGGCGTCCGAGCAGTTGCTGAAGGCCGCGCAGCGGCTCGCGCTGCAGCCGCAGGCGATGCAGCTGCGTTATCTGCAGACGCTCACGACGATCGCCGCCGACAAGAACTCGACGATCGTCTTTCCGTTGCCGATCGACCTGCTCAGTTCGGTGCTTGAACGCTTCGGCGGCGCACCGCGGTAATCCGTTGTGCCCGTCGCGGGCTGCCCCGTCGCGGCCCGCCGTTCGCCACCTGCTGTCTGCTGTCTGCTGTCTGCTGTCTGCTGTCTGCGGTCTGCTGTCTGCTGTCCGCCGTCTGCGGTCTGCGGACCGCGGTCTGCGGTCTGCGGTCTGCGGTCTGCGGTCTGCGGTCTGCCATCCGCCGATCGTCCGATCCGCCGGCTCGATGATTCGATGATTCGGCCGCCCGCCGGCCCGACCGCTCACTCGCCGGCCGTTCGTCCGGCAGATCGCTCCCCATTTCAACTTCCGTTTCGACGCCCATTTCGCCCCGTAGCGGCCCACGCCGCGCCGCCGCGCTTTTCGCCGACGAATTAGGAGAAGTACTCATCACAAACGCACGCTCGCGCGCGGTCAGTTGCTATAAGATGCTTACATTGATCAATGTCACATTTGCTGACGCAGCGCAATGACGGCACGCATCCGCGGCCGGCATCGCCGTTCAGAACGACGAAGAAAGGGAGACGACGCCATGGCCGAGCATCCGCTGCCGGAAATCCATATCGAAGAGCTGGACCAGTTCCGCTCCGTCCAGCAGCTCGCGTACCGCTGCGTCGAGACGGTCGGCGACATGCTGTACCCCGGCATCACCGAGAAGCAGGCCGCGAAGCTGATGATCGAATGGGCGCAGGACCACGGCGTGCACGACTGGCTGCACAAGCCGTTCGCGTGGTTCGGCGATCGCACCGCGTTCGAGGGCTTCTCGGGACTGAAGCACCTGGGCGGCTTCAACCTCGCATTCTTCCCGAGCAACCGCACGCTCGAGCCCGACATGCCGGTGATCCTCGACGTCGCGCCCGTCGTCGACGGAATCGTCGCCGACGTCGGCTACGCAACCTGTCTCGGCCACAACCCGGTCCTCGAGCAACTGCAGGACGACCTGATCGCGCACCGCGAGATGATCGTGAAGCTCGTCAAGGAGCGCCGCACGCTCGCCGAAGTCGCGCAGGAAGTCGACGCGCTGTGCCGCCGCCAGGGCGTCGAGCCGCGCCACAAGGCGTATCCGTTCAAGGTGCTCGCGCATCGCGTCGCGAAGCTGCACAAGCTGTCGAAGCCGCGTTTCGTCGCGCGCTTCGGCCTCAACTCGACGCGCAACCTGCTGCTCGAGCAAACGCGCGCGGGCAAGGAACAGGGCTGGTCGCCGCTGTGGTCGATCGACGCGCGCTCCAATCACGCGCCGACGCCCGGCCTCTGGGCGGTCGAGCCGCATCTCGGCTTCGCCGGCGTCGGCGCGAAATTCGAGGAGTTGCTCGTCATCACCGACGACGACGCGTACTGGCTCGACGACGACCTGCCGCACGTGCGCCGCTGGCACGCGCGCGAGGCGAGCAAGCAGCTTGCGCAAGAACAGGCCGCGTGACCGGATTCGCCGCGCGCCCTCCTTTCCGACAACAAGACAAGACATCACGATGCAGCCTCTTTCCGACGAAGCGCCGCTCGCGCTGTTCGAATCGGTTCACGCCGAAACCGCCGTTCCGGCCGGCGACGTCACGCTCGCCGCGAAGACCTGGGGCGACGCGTCGCGTCCCGCCGTCGTGCTCGTGCACGGCTACCCCGACAGCAGCAGCGTCTGGCACCGCGTCGCGCCGCTGCTTGCGAAGTCTTACTACGTGATCGCGTACGACGTGCGCGGCGCGGGCCTGTCGACGAAACCCGCGCGCACGGCCGACTACCGGCTCGAGCGGCTCGTCGACGATTTCGTCGCGGTGATCGACGCGCTCGCGCCGAAGCGCGCGGTCCACGTGATCGGCCACGACTGGGGCTCGATTCAGGGCTGGGAGTTCGTCACCGAGCCGCGGCTCGCGGGGCGCATCCTGTCGTACACGTCGTGCTCCGGGCCGAATCTCGACCACGTCGGCTACTGGTTGCGCCAGCAGCTCGCGCGTCCGTCGCCCGCATCGATCAAGCGTCTCGGCGGCCAGCTCGTGCGCTCGTGGTACGTGTATCTGTTCCATCTGCCGTTCATCCCCGAGCTCAATTGGCGTCTGTGGCTCGGCCGCGCGTGGCCTTCGCTGATGCGCCGGCTCGAGCGCACCGACGTCGGCCCGCGCCCGACGCAGACCGAGGACGGCGTGAACGGCGTGCGCCTCTATCGCGCGAACTTCATCCGCCGCGTGTTCGCGCCGCGCGAGCGCTACGCGCACGCGCCCGTGCAGGTCGTCGTGCCGCTGAGCGACAAGTTCGTGAGCCCCGCGCTGTCGGCCGACATCGCGCGCTGGGTGCCGGCCTATTACCGCCGCGAAGTGGCCGAGCGGCACTGGCTGCCGATGTCCGAACCCGAACGCTTCGCCGCGCTCGCGCAAGAGCTGATCGAAGCGGTCGAGACGGGCGCGGAGCCGCCCGCGCTCGCGCTTGCGCGCCGCGCGAGCGGCACCGGGCCGTTCGTCGGCAAACGCGTCGTGATCACGGGCGCGGGCAGTGGCATCGGCCGCTGCGCGGCCGTCGAATTCGCGAAGCAAGGCGCGTCGATCGTCGCCGTCGACATCGACGAGCAGGCGGCCGAGCGCACCGCGCTCCTCGTGCGCCTGCTCGGCGTCGAGGCGCACGTGCGGCGCGTCGACGTCGGCTCGGCCGACGACATGGAAGCGCTCGCGAACTGGGTCGGCGACGAGCTGGGCGGCGCGGACATCGTCGTCAACAACGCGGGCATCGGCATGGCGGGCGGCATTCTCGACACGTCGGCCGCGCACTGGGAGCGCATCCTGCGCGTGAACCTGTGGGGCGTGATCCACGGCTCGCGCCTGTTCGCGAAGCAGATGGCCGCGCGCGGCGCGGGCGGCCACATCCTCAACACGGCGTCGGCGGCCGCGTTCGGCCCGTCGCGCGACCTGCCCGCCTACGCAACGACAAAGGCCGCGGTGCTGATGCTCAGCGAATGCATGCGCGCCGAGCTCGCGGATCACGGCATCGGCGTGACGGCCGTGTGCCCCGGCTTCGCCGAGACCGGCATCATGGCGTCGACCCAGTACGCGGGCGCGAAGAGCGCGCAGGACGAAGCGCGGCTGCGCAAGCGCGCGACGAAGCTTTATCAGATGCGCGGCCTGAAGCCGGAGACGGTCGCGAAGGCGATGGTCGACGGCGTGCTGCAGAACAAGGCGGTCGTCGCGATCGGCGCGGAGGCGCACGCGATGCGTTTCGTCGGGCGCTTCACGCCGTGGCTCGGCCGGATGATCGCCCGCATCAGCATGGCGTCGCATTGAGCGGCAAAGCCGCCCCGACCGTTGGAGGAGACATCGATGAATGCCCCGGAAAATCACTACCTGATTAAAGCGCGCCACGTCAAATTCGATTTCGCCAAGACACCGATCCAGTGGATCGAAGGCGATCCCGAAAGCACGCACATCATCAACACGCTGAACCTGCTGTTCCCGGAAGGCGAGCTGTGGTTCTGCCGCGTGTACAACAAGGCGCTGCCCCTCATCACCGATCCGGCGCTGCACGCGGACGCCGACGGCTTCCTGCGTCAGGAAGCCGTGCATTCGCGCTCGCACGGCAGCGTGCTCAAGCACTACTACGAGCGGCATGGGATCGACACCAAACCGTTCACGCAGCGGATCAACTGGCTCTTCACGAAGGTACTGGGCGAACGCCCGCTCGGCCTGAAGATCGGCCACACGCGCTTCTGGCTGCGCCAGCAGCTCGCGGTGATCGCATCGCTCGAGCACTTCTTCGGCTATCTCGGCAACTGGGTGCTGAACGCGCGTGGGCTCGACGACGGCCGCGCCGATCCGACGGTCGTCGATCTGCTGCGCTGGCACGGTGCGGAGGAAGTCGAGCACCGGGCCGTGGCGTTCGACATTTACCAGCATCTCGGCGGCCACTATGTCGAGCGCGCGGTCCACATGACGTTCGTGATCCTGGTGCTGCTCTACTTCATCACGTCGGGCGCGAAGTACATGTACGAGCGCGATCCGAGCACCGGCCGCTATCCGGGCTTCGTGCTGTCGTGGTGGCGCGGGTCGCGCCGCGGCCATCTGCCGTCGTTCTGGAAGACGATCGGCGCGGCGCTGCGCTATTACCGGCCGAGCTACACGCCGCACGGCGAAGGCTCCACCGAGGTCGCGCTCGCATATCTCGCGCGCTCGCCAGCGGCGCAGGCCGCCGCGCACGGCGGCAACTGGGGAACGGGGAAGGCAGCGCCCTGACGCGACGGCGGACGGGCACCGTGCGAGCACGCGCGGGGCCCGATTCAATTCACTTTGTGTGCCCGCGTGTCGTCCGCTTCGCCGGCGCAGCACTCGTCGCTTCAGTTCAGCGGCGTCTCGGCCGCTCGCATCACCGCCTGGCCGGGTCGTCGCGCTTCGCCGGCTTGCCGTACTTCTCGCCTTCTCGCCTTCTCGCCTTCTCGCCTTCTCGCCTTCTCGCCTTTGAGCCTTTGAGCCTTTGAGCCTTCCGGCGCATCGAACGACGCACGTACCCACCTTGCTCGATTCGTGTCGCGCCGCGGCCGCCGCCCGCAGTCGCCGCGCATGCCACCGGAACCTGCGCCATTGGACAACCTCGGCACCTCGCGCTCGCCGTGCCGCGCCGCCTTTCGATCCATTCGCCCCGCGCCATCCCGGCACACCTGGAAAACGCCTGTGCGCGCCGAGCCCCATGCCGCCGATGCCGAAAACGGAATGAACGCGCCGCTTGTTGCCGTCTCCGTCGATCCGTACATTCGCGGCACGCACGCGTGACTTTATTTCACGGAAGCCGGTTTGACATTGTCATCCAATCTTCATAAACAATAACAATGACCCCGAACTTAAATTATTAAATTGCTTCATTTACAAGGAGCAAATCGTGCCGATAAGAGAATTAATAAGCGCGCCGATTACCAACGAACAAAGACGTCGATCATTTCGGGACAAACTGGCGGCCGGCCGCGCGCTGCGCTTCATCGAAAGCCACAGTCCGATTTCCGCAATGATCAGCGAGAAGGTTTACGTGGCGGACGGTGCCACGCAATCCGAGTTCGACGGCTTCTGGTCGAGCTCGCTGACCGACTCGACGCTGCGTGGCCGGCCCGACATCGAGATCCTGGACATCGCGAGCCGGCTGCCGAACGTCCAGCACATTTTCGATGTCACGACCAAGCCGCTCATCATCGACGGCGACACGGGCGGCAAGCCCGAACACTTCGCGCTGAATGTCCAGTCTCTGGAACGATCCGGCGTGTCGGCGGTGATTATCGAAGACAAAACGGGGTTGAAGAAAAATTCGCTGCTCGGCAACGACGTGATTCAACACCAGGAATCGATCGACGACTTCTGCGAAAAGATTCGCGTCGGCAAAGCGGCGCAGATCACCGACGATTTTCAGATCATCGCCCGCGTCGAAAGCCTGATTCTCGACAAGGGCATGCCGGACGCGCTCGAACGCGCGGCCGCCTACTGCGAAGCCGGCGCCGACGGCATCATGATCCACAGCCGGAAGAAGGACGCGGACGAAGTCGTCGAATTCGCGCAGCGGTTTCGCGCGCTCGGCCACGACGCGTATCTCGTCTGCGTTCCGACGAGCTTCAATGCGATCTCGTTCGGCGAGCTCGCGCGGCACTTCAGCGTCGTCATCTACGCGAATCATCTGTTGCGCGCCGCTTATCCGGCGATGCTGGCGGTCGCGGAAGGCATCCTCGCGCACGGCCGCACGCTCGAAATCGAGGAGCGCTGCCTGCCTGTCAATGAAATCCTGAAGCTCATTCCGGGAACCGCCTGACCATGAAATCGGAAGACCTGATCGGCATACTGACCGATGCCGGCGTCGACCTCGCGGCCGGCGTTCCGGATTCCTTATTGAAATCGTTCTGCGGTCGCCTGAACGATCCGGATTGTCCGCTTCGTCACATCGTCGCGAGCAGCGAGGGGGCCGCGATCGGCATCGCGATCGGCCACCATCTCGCGACGGGCCGCATGCCGGCCGTCTACATGCAGAACTCCGGCATCGGCAATGCGATCAATCCGCTCGTGTCGCTCGCGGATCGCGCGGTGTACGGCATTCCGCTCGTGCTGATCGTCGGCTGGCGCGCGGAAATCGCGGCGGACGGCTCGCAAGCGCACGACGATCCGCAGCACGCGACGCAGGGCCGCATCACGCTGCCGCTGCTCGACGCACTGTCGATCCGTCATCTCGTGTTGAACCGCGCGTACGACGATGACGCGGCGATCGCGCGGCTGATCGATGACGCGCGGCGCACGTCGCAGCCCGTCGCACTCGTCGCGCGCAAGGATACGTTCGACGATGCGCCCGCCCACCGGACGAACGTCGCACACGCGCAGCTCGGCAAAATGACGCGCGAACGCGCGATCGAGCTGATCGTCGAGCATGCGGGCGACGCGACGGCGATCGTGTCGACGACGGGCGTCGCGTCGCGCGAGCTCTATGAGCTGCGCGAACGGCTCGGCCAGTCGCACGCGCGCGATTTCCTGACGGTCGGCGGCATGGGCCACGCGTCGCAGATCGCGGTCGGCATCGCGCTCGCCCGCCCACGACAACAGGTGATCTGCATCGACGGAGACGGCGCGCTGCTGATGCATATGGGCGGCCTCGCGTACTGCGCAAGCGCGCCGAACCTCGTGCACGTCGTCATCAACAACGGCGTCCACGATTCCGTCGGCGGACAGCGCACGCTCGCCGCGCAGTTGCGGCTTTCGCACATCGCGGCATCGTGCGGCTACGCGTTCGCCCGGACCGTCGCGACGCCGATCGAGCTGGAGAGCGCGCTTCATCACGCAAGCCTCCTGGACGGCAGCGCGTTCATCGAAGTGACGTGCCGTCCAGGCTATCGAAGCGATCTCGGCAGGCCGCGCACGTCGCCCGCCGAGAACAAGCGCGGTTTCATGGCGTTCCTATCCCACAACGGAGCAACACATGATCGAAACGACCACGCGCAGGAAAGTGGCGTACAGGACGCTGTCCAGTGCGCTCGGCAGTGAGGTGTACGGCTTCGACACGCCGTTCCCTAACGATTCCGACGCCGTTCGGACGCTGATCGACGCGTGGCATGCGGGCGGCATCTGCCGGCTTCGCCAGCAGCGGCTCGGCATGGCGGAGTTCGTCGAGTTCAGCCGGATCTTCGGCAAGCCCGAACGCGCGCTGAACCAAGAGCAGAAGCTGACGTCGCGCGACGATCTGCCCGAGCTGATGATCGTGTCGAACATCTTGGAGAACGGCGTGTCGATCGGGCATCTCGGCTCGAAGGAAGCGTACTGGCACACCGACATGTGCTACACCGACGTGCCGCCCATCGCGAGCATCCTGTATGCGATCGAGGTTCCCGCGCATGGCGGCAACACCGAGTTCATGAACATGTACAGCGTCCACGACGCGCTGCCCGCGTCGCTGCGCAAGCGGGTCGCCGGCCTGTCGATCAAGCACGATCGCAGCTACACCGCGGTCGGCGAGCTGCGCTATGGGTTCGACTCCGTCGTCGACGTGACCGCCTGCCCCGGCTCGGTCCATCCGATCGTGCGCGTCCATCCGGTCACGCAGCGGCCGTATCTGTATCTCGGGCGCCGATTGAACGCGTACGTCGTGGGCCTGCCCGTCGACGAATCGGAAGCGCTCCTCGACGAACTGTGGCGCTACACACGGCTCGACGGCATCACCTGGACGCAGCGATGGGAAGTCGGCGACATCATGATCTGGGACAACCGCTGCACGATGCATCGGCGCGATGCGTTCGACGAGCATGCGCGGCGCCTGATGTGGCGCACGCAAATCGAGGCCGATCCCGCGCGGCCGCTGTAGCACCCGCGCATCCGACACGAACGATTGCGAGGCCCAATTGACCGCTCATCGCACCGCCGCTTTCGACCGCGTCGCGCGCGCGCTCGGCGCCCGTGGCAAAACGTCGTCCGGCACGACGCTCATCGTCAGCAATCCGTACAATCGCGAAACGATCGCCGAACTGCCGCTTAACGACGGCGACGACGCGCGGCGCAAACTGCAGGCCGCCGCGCGTTTCAGGAGCACGCTCAGCCGCCACGACCGCATCGCCGTGTTCGAAAAGGCGATCGCGTTGCTCGCGGCCGAAAAGCGCGACGCGTCGATCCTCGTCACGCTCGAATCGGGCCTGTGCCGCAAGGACACGATGTACGAGATCGACCGCGTGATCAACGTGCTGCGCGCGGCGATCGTCGAGCTGAACCGAGACGACAGCCAGACATTCTCGTGCGACAACACGTCGAGCGCCGACAAGCGCAAGATCTTCACCGTTCGCGAGCCGCTGCGCGGCGTCGTCGCCGCGATCACGCCGTTCAACCACCCGATGAACCAGGTCGCGCACAAGATCTGTCCGGCGATCGCGTCGAACAACCGCGTCGTGCTGAAGCCGTCGGACAAGACGCCGCTGTCGGCGCTGTACCTGCTCGATCTGTTTCGCGAAGCCGGATTGCCGGAACCGATGTTCGACGTCGTGATCGGCGAGCCGGACGTGGTCGGCTCCGAGCTCGTTCGCAACGAGCATGTCGAACTCGTCGCGTTCACCGGCAGCGTCGCGGTCGGCAAGCGGATCGCCGAGATGGCCGGCTATCGGCGCGCGATCCTCGAGCTCGGCGGCAACGATCCGCTGATCGTGATGGAGGACGCCGACCTCGACCGCGCCGCGCGACTCGCCGCCAGGGGCTCCTACAAGAATTCCGGTCAGCGCTGCACCGCGGTCAAGCGCATCCTTGTCGAGCGATCCGTCGCGGGCAAGTTCATCGAACTGCTCGTCGAACACAGCCGAAGCTGGAAAACCGGCGATCCGATGGACGAGCACGTCGACATCGGCACGCTGATCGACGATGCGGCCGCGACCGAATGCGCGCGACGCGTCGACGAGGCGGCAGACGCCGGCGCACGCGTGTTGTTCGGCCATCGCCGCGACGGCGCCGCCTATGCGCCGACCGTGCTCGACCGCGTCGATCCGGCGCTGCGGCTCGTCCAAGAGGAGACGTTCGGCCCCGTGTCGCCCGTGATCACGTTCTCTGGCGTCGACGAAGCAATCGCGATCGCGAACGGCACGCGATACGGATTGTCATCGGGCGTGTGCACGAACCGGTTCGACTACATCATGCACTTGATCGCCCATCTCGATGTCGGCACCGTCAACGTGTGGGAGGTGCCGGGCTTCCGGATGGAAAGCACGCCGTTTGGCGGCGTCAAGGATTCAGGGCTCGGCAGCAAGGAAGGCATGCAGGAGGCGATCAAGAACTTCACGAACCTGAAGACCTATTCGCTGCCGTGGGGCCCGCTCGCGCAACCCGATGCGGCATGAAGGAACGGGCATGCGCGATGCGGCGCGCGTCAGCCGGCAGCCGCCGCCGCGAGCCAGTCCTCGAACTTGCGATGCAGCGCGGTCTTCTGAATGCCGATCGGCGTGACCACATAGTAATCGTGCGGCGCCACCCGGATGTCGCCGAACGGCGCGACGATCCTGCCGCTCGCGAAATCGCGGCTCAGCGTGACGACCGGCCCGATGCCGACGCCGAGATCGTCGACGATGCCCTGGAACGTCACATGAAAATGATCGAAGCGCTGCCGCCTCGTGAAGCGGTTCGCGTCCAGTTTCGCCGCGGCGAACCAGTCGTCCCAGTGGCGCGGGCGCGTTTCGGTTTCGAGGATCGTATGGCGCGCGAGATCCTCGAGACGATCGAGCGGCACGCGGCTCAGCAGCGACGGCGATGCGACGACCGTGTGATGATCGCTGAGAAAGCGGATCGCCGATTGGGGATTGAAGACCTGATCGTCGCGTCTTATCGCGACGTCGCAATTCCCGCCGCTCGGCTGTTGCTGCGCCGTGACGGTCAACACCTGCACCATCGCGTCCGGATGCGCGTCGCGAAACGCCGCGAGACGGGGAATCAGCCAGCGCATGCCGAACGTCGTCGGCACGCTGATGCGCAGCACTTGCCGCGCGCTGCCCTTGCCGTAGCGCTGAACGATGTCCGTCAGCGCGTCAAGCGCGCCGCCGAGCTCCTGCGCGAATGCTCGCGCATGCACGGACGGGACCATCCGCTGACCGTCCTTCTCAAAGAGGCTCGTGCCGAGCCACGATTCCAGCGTCTGAATCTGGCGGCTGACCGCGCTGTGCGTGACGCACAGCTCGTCGGCTGCCGCCGTGAAGCTTCCCGCGCGGCACGCGACCAAAAACGTTCGGATTGCCGCCAATGGGGGGAGTGCCGACATGGCTCGTACTTTATGTCACGGATGCGTGAAATTTTAGCACTGTGCCCGACTCGCCGATTGACTACGATGCAAGATCGTCCCCAATCCGGAGGTCGACTGGTCGAAGAGGATTTTCAATGACTGCTTATGCGATCGTATTGCTGATCGGCGTCGTCGCGGGCGTCGTCAGCGGCGTCATCGGAACCGGTGCGTCGATCATGCTGCTGCCGCCGCTCGTGTTCTATTTCGGTCCGAAGCAGGCCGTGCCGATCATGGCGATCGCCGCCGTGCTGGGCAACGTCTCGCGCGCGTACGTGTGGCGCCGCGACATCGCATGGAAAGCGTTCTTCGCCTATTCGATCGCCGCCGCGCCGGCCGCCATGCTCGGCGCGCGGACGCTGTGGGTGCTCAAGCCGCAATGGGTCGACTGCGCGCTCGGCGTGTTCTTCCTGTCGATGATCCCATACCGATACGTAGCAAGCCGAAACGAATTTTCATTGTCCGCGTGGCAGTTGTCCGCAGCGGGCGCGGTCGTCGGCTATCTGACCGGCATCGTGTTCTCCACCGGCCCGCTGACGCTGCCGATCTTTTCCGCCTACGGGCTGCTCAAGGGCGGCCTGCTTGCAACCGAAGCAGCGGCGTCGCTCGTCGTCTATGCGAGCAAGCTTGCCGCGTTCGGGCAGCTTGGCGGCCTGCCGCTCGACGTGGTGATCAAGGGCACGCTCGTCGGCGCATCGCTATCCGCGGGCATCTCGATCGGCAAGGCGGTCACGCTGCGCCTGTCGACGAGCGCGTTCCACCGGCTGCTCGATCTCGTGATGCTGTCGGCCGGCACGACGCTGCTGTGGGGCGCGATGCGCTGATTCGAAGCCCGTGCGTCAGCCGGACCGAATAGCCGCTGCGCGCTCGGCGCGCCACGTGCCATTCGCGTTTGCGGCGAAGCCACGTTGCCGATTCGGCAACGATCCGGCAACGATCCGTTTGCGGCTCGCGCTGCCGTCGCGGAGTCGAACGACTCGCCGTGCGCCGGTCCGCTCGATTCCGCGATACGGCACACGCGATCGCTTCACGCGGCCTCGCATTGCGCCACCTATCTGATGTCGACATCCCCCTTTCGACGACTCGGCGCCCGCGCCAGTCCGGCCGTGACGCGAACCATGCTGCCGCGGCGCAACGGATTCGTTCCGCCCTACTGAGGACCGCGCGCCGCGGCGGCATGCGCCGCCGGCTGGCATCGTCGTCGCGAACGCCGCGTCGCGCCGGCGAACACGGCAATCGCGCTTGCCACAATATTTTCGTTGACAAGCCAACGAAGGATGACGAAACTCATCGACATGGATACGCGCCTGCACATCGCCATCGTAAATGCCCACCCGCCAATGAACGCCCGTTGTGGCGTGTCACCGGGGGCGCTCGCGCGTTAGCTATCCGCAACATCGGATGTCAAGAGGCCCCCGCCGGAAACGGTTGGGGCCTTTTTCATTGCGCTGCGCTCCTTCCGCCGGCTCTATTCAGGAGAAGACGATGGACCAGGCAAGCCGGTTGTTATTTCGTCCCGATTCGACGCGGCACGACGGATATGACGCGATCCAGCTGCCGCGCATGACGCTTCACTTCGCGCTCGAGCCGCGCGCGATGATGACGTGGCTTGCGCGCAGCCACACCGAGATCCGCGTGCTGAGCTCGCGCATCTGGCTCACGCGCTCGTACAGCGTCGACGACTACTGGCTGCGGCCGGGTGACGTGCTGCACGTGCCGCGCGGCGAGCGCATCTGGCTCAGCGCCGACGGGCCGTCCGCCGCGGAGGTCTCGCTGACGACGGCGTACGCGCGCCGGCGCGGCTGGATCGGCGGCATGATCGACGGGCTGCTCGACATCGCGGCGGATCTGACCAGTCCGCGCCCGCGTTGACGCGTCGTGCGAGCAGACGCAGAGGCATGCCGCGCCGGCTCGACGCGACAAACGCCGTTGTGAACCGTTTGGCGTCCGTTGCTTCGCGCGATGAAGCGAAGCAACGGACGCCTCGCGAAAGCGACGGTGAAGCTCACCGTCGCGTCGCATAAATTTCGCGCAGTCGCGTCGGCTTCTATCATCAGGACCGCTATGCATTTCGAAGCCGAGAGAAACGAAATCACCAAGTGGCCGATCGATGCCGGTACCGCGTGACGCGACTTCGCCCGTCGCCCGCGCCCGTCGAATACCGTCGGCCGTGCGTCGTCATCGGATGCATCGGATCGGAGCGCTCACGCACGACCGATCGAACAAAATCGCGCGCGCCCTTCGAATCGCGATGCGCGCACGATGATCCGTCGACGCACGACAACTGCGAACTCGGTTCGCGCGGATGCCCCGCCGACGGCCAGCCGCCAGCCGCATCGCGCACGTCGTGCCGAATCGCATGACCGCGAGCACGCGATTCGTGCATACAAGCGCGCACGGCGTTTCAGGAAAAATGAGGAAACGTTGCGCGCACCGGTTCGGTCCGTTCCCCGAACGAACGCACGCAACGCATGTGTTGAACGACGACGCCCCGATCGATGAACGGCGCGCTCGAAATGGCGGCGAAGCGCGCACGACAAAGCGCGCCGAAAACATCGCGGCCGGCGGGCACGTGCCGCACGCCGCGAACCGTTCGCACGCGACGTTACGTGCTCGCCGCGAGACGCGGCCCCGACGCGCCGCGCACGGCCGTCGACGGCTCTTCGTCGGTCTTTTGCACCTGCGCGCTCACCCAAGGATCGATGCCTTGCTTCTGCACCTCTTCGAGAAACGACACGCGCGCGCGCCAGTAATCGGCCTGCAGCTTCGCGTCGATCACGCGCTGCTCGGCGGCGAACAACTCCATCCGTGCAGTCACGAGCATCGACGCCGCGCTCTTCTCGGGAGTGGGGGCGTGACGCAACGCCCATCGGCTGATCCAGTTCAACATGCTTGCCTCCGTATTGACGGATGAAATCGCGTGGGGCGCGTCCCACCTGCGAAACCCTGCCCCTGCACTCACCTTCAGCTGCCACTGCGAAATGCGCCGATTCCCGCGTCCGCTCCCGGCACCCGACGGCCCCGACGCGAGCATTGTCTCTATCCTAGTGAGAGAATCGCGTTAATGCGATGACGACTTGCATTCTTTTACACAAGCCACCTTATTGCAACATCCTAAAAAACAACGATATCCCATTGATCCAGAAGAAAAATATCCGTCGAAAAATATATGTAAACACCTATCTCTAAAATCAACGGATTTGTAGCAGGAATTGGGTGAATTTCCGGATGTCGATCGTTCGGCAGCGCATGCTTTCGACCGAAACCTTACGCCGATTCTCATGGACTTTTTTCTTTTCATGCGATTGGCGCGGGCATCATGCGGCCGCAAAGCCGGCGAGCTTGCCTGCCGTGCAATCCGCCAGGAATCGCGCGAGGCTGGCCATGCAGCCGCATGTTTCGACCGCGTACGTTCGAACATGACGCCGTACCGGCATGCACGACAATGGGGCGTCGCGCCGTCGCAGCGCGCGAGCACGCGCCATTGCGGCATGAAAGTCCATCACGTCGCATTCGGCCGATTTCGATGCGCCCACTCGGTCGCGCCTGCGATACGGCTCGCCGTTGCTTTCGAAGATATTACGATCGGCAATGCGAACCATGCATGACGGTCCGCCACTCGCACGCAACTTGTTCGCCACTCGTGCGCATATCAAGCCGTCATTCGTGCGCGGCGCGTCGACCCGCCACGCACCGCATGTCGTCGCCGGCTCGGCGTCGCGTGCGGCGCGCACAACGCGCGCAATGCGTCAGTCACGCGCAACGTTCATCCGCAGGCCGCATTCCGTCCGTCATCGGAGCCCGCCTTCGTCGGGCCACCGGTAACCGAGCAGCCTCGAACGCGCATACGCGAACTCGCGTACCGCGCCGCGTTGATTGCCGCCGAACAGATACACGCGTTCGTCGTCGTGCCGCACATAGAAGCCGACATGCCCTCGCCAGCTCGTCGGACGATCGCGCGTCAGCACGGCGACGCATCCATAGGCCGGCTCGCTCAGCGCACGGCCCCACTCGAGCCACGATCGCGCGAGCGCCGAGCCCGTTCCCGATATCCCGACGCGCGCGAAACACCAGTTGACGAACGACGAGCACCACGAAATCTTGTCGTCGTAGCCGGCGAGATTCGTGCAGCCGTTGTATTCGATGATGCGCGGATTGCTTGCGCCGGCCCTGAAACGCCGAACGCCCTGTTCCGCGAGCGCGACGGACATCCAGGCAGGATGGCCGGCATCGGCTTGCTGTTCGCCGTGCGCCGGCACGACGCTTTCATGCATTCGAGCGATCGACGTCAAGCTGAACTCTCCAGTTCGTGAATAGGCGGCGCACCGGCACGGGCGTCGACGCCGTTCGTTGTTCGTTGTTCGACGCCGCCAGGGCGCCGCACGCGGCGCACGCCCTTCTCGCTACCGGCAAGCGGTCATTTTAACGACTCGCCGACGAACGCGTGCGCGGACGCCGCCCGCCCGAATTCTCGCCGCGCTCGCTGCGCGAGCCGCCGCGAGCGCGATGTCGAATCGCGATCAATCGCCGCAAATATATCGTCCCGCCTATGTCCGCTATTACAATCCGCCGATGGCCGCCCAATAGTGGCTGGTTACAGTACGTCCGCCACGCGGGCAACACAACTCACAAAGCATTCAGCAACACGACTACTCGACCGGAGAATCGCCCACATGGAATCGATCAAACGGTACTTCGGCTTCGCGGAAGCCGGAACCGACTTGCGCACCGAAATACTCGCGGGCGTCACCACGTTCCTGACGATGGCCTACATCATCTTCGTCAACCCCGCGATTCTCGGTGATGCGGGCATGCCGAAGGAATCCGTCTTCGTCGCCACGTGCCTCGTCGCCGCGCTCGCATCGGTCATCATGGGCCTGTACGCGAACTACCCGATCGCCTGCGCGCCGGGCATGGGCCTCAACGCGTATTTCGCTTACACCGTCGTCAAGGGCATGGGCTTTACGTGGCAGGCCGCGCTCGGCGCGGTGTTCATCTCCGGCTGCCTGTTTCTGCTCGTCACGCTGTTTCGCGTGCGCGAAGTGATCGTCAATGGGATTCCGAAGTCGCTGCGCATCGCGATCACCGCGGGCATCGGCCTTTTCCTCGGCATCATTTCGCTGAAAACGGCGGGCGTGATCGTCGGCAGCCCGGCGACGCTCGTCACGCTCGGCGATCTGCACAAGCCGACGACGGTCCTCGCAATCATCGGCTTCTTCGCGATCGTCACGCTCGATTACCTGCGCGTGCGCGGCGCGATCCTGATCGGCATCATCGGCGTGACGATCCTGTCGTTCTTCTTCGGCGGCAACGAGTTTCACGGAATCTTCTCCGCACCGCCGTCGATCGACGCGACGCTGTTCAAGCTCGACATCGGCGCCGCGCTGTCGACGGGCATCATCAACGTGATCCTCGTGTTCTTCCTCGTCGAGCTGTTCGATGCGACGGGCACGCTGATGGGCGTCGCGAATCGCGCGGGGCTCCTCGTCGAAGGCAAGATGCATCGCCTGAACAAGGCACTCCTCGCCGACAGCACCGCGATCGTCGCGGGCTCGGTGCTCGGCACGTCGTCGACGACCGCATACATCGAAAGCGCATCCGGCGTGCAGGCGGGCGGGCGCACCGGCGTTACCGCGATCACGGTCGCCGTGCTGTTCATTGCATGCCTCTTCATCGCGCCGCTCGCGAGCGTCGTGCCCGGCTACGCGACTGCGCCGGCGCTGCTGTACGTGTCGTGCCTGATGCTGCGCGACATGGTCGACGTGCCGTGGGACGATGCGACGGAGGCCGTGCCCGCCGCGCTCACCGCGTTGCTGATGCCGTTCACGTACTCGATCGCGAACGGCGTCGCGTTCGGCTTCATCGCCTACGGCGGCCTCAAGCTGCTGACGGGCCACGCGAAGCAGGTGAAGCCGATCGTCTGGATCATCGCAGCGATCTTCCTGTTCCGCTACTTCTACCTCGGCGCCGAATAACGGCGCGACGCGCGGCGGCGAACGCGCAAGCGACTGCCGCCGCAAACGGCTCGTCCGCGTCTGGACGCGCGGGCGACGACGCAGCCGTATGGGGAACGGTAATGCCGCGCGACGATGCGCGATCTCGGAAGCCGACGCAACGACGGCATGCGCCGGGCGACAGATTCGTCGGCAATGCTTGAATTCCCAACTAGCCCGCCGCCCGCGCGACAGTTGCGCGCCGGCAAGACGTCTCGCCGCGATCCGGCGGCGATTGTCACGCGTGCGGCTCCCATGCGCGCTTGCTCGTGCGTTCGCGAGGCTGCTATGACCGCGACAGAACGCAATAGGAACGTCACCGCTGACGCATCCGCACACCGGCGAGAGTCCGACGTAATATCCGACCGAAGGACGTCAACGAAGCCGGCGTCCTCACTGCGAATTCCATTCGGCGCAAACAGCGACGCATTCGTCTTTAGGATAACCGATCGAACGAAGCTCGACCGCGAGCGACCGATTCGGCGCGCGGCCAATAAGCTCGCTTGCGCGGCGGAACGGCTCGTCGGCAACCGATGATTCGACGGTGCGAGAGTCGACTGCGAAGAGAGATCCGCGAAACATGCAACGCCGCGACAGTCGCGCCCGGAAGGAGCACGTGTTCTCATCGCGACCATTCGAAGCGCGCCTGCGCGCTCGTCGACAGGCGGCTCGATAAGCGAATCGATTAGCGGCTCAAAAAGCGGTTCGATAAACGGCTCGCAAGCGACCGAACGAAGCCCGACGAACAACCGACGCTGCGCTCGCGCAAGCGCAGCCGGCCACGGCCACGCAACGCAACGCATCGTCGCGCGCATGCCGCCCACTGCCGCGATCCTCAAATCAACGACCCGCAGAAGCGAACACGCCCGCGTGTCGACGCAGGCCTGCCCGCCGCATCTCGCAAGCATGCCGAACGAATCCGCTCCGGCTCAAAACAAACGAGCGCCACCCGCGGGCAGCGCTCGTTCGCGAAGTCGGCGCAATCTAGCGCACGTTCGCCTCGTAAAACCTGACGTACCCGCTTCTCAACACCACGCATTGCGCGCGGGTCTCGGACAACAGGCGTCGCGCCGCGGCCTCGATACGGAGCCGGTGCGCATCGAACGCCCCCACCATATCCTCGAAGCGCGGCGAAGCGGCACCGTAATGGTCCTCGAGCGCCTCGGCGGTGATATGGCATTGAACCGGCTCGCCGTCGACCATCGCCATGAACGCGAGCGTCAATTCGCGCCCCGAATATTCGGGCGCATCGTTCGTGAACTGGATCTGCATCGGAACCGCCTTTGCCGTAGCTCGAGAATGCAAGAAACCGCGTGCCGCCGGAAGGGTTCGCCGGCCGGAAGCGCGCGGGCTGACCGGAGCGGCTGTCGTGCGGCGAGCGGCGCGCGCTCGCCGGATGCTCCGGTTGACTTCACTTTAGTCGCTTTCCGGCACGACACAAGATTTCGTCAAAAAACCCTGCGCGCGCGCAGGCTCCCGCGCATTCTTCTGTCAATTGACCGCGCAACGGCTTGACTGCAGGAAGAATCGTGCGATGAATCGTCGTGGGAATCGCACACCGGATTCGACTGCGAATCCCGGTGTCAGGCAGTTGCAAACGAGAGGGCGCGATGGTCCGCACCGCATTTCCGCGTGCGGTTCGTCGACCGGCGAACTCCGCTCGCGGGCCGTCGGGTTTCGCGCGAACGAGCTTCGATGGCCTTCGCTCGAGTCGACGCGCGCACCGCCGCGCCAAAGCCCTTTATATTGCGACGGGCATGCGGGTTATATACCGATCGCATTCGGCAGCGCTCGTCGCGTCGCACAACGCGCGAGCCGATCGGGCCCCACGGCGCCGCGAGCGCGCTCGCCGTCGCGCCGCCCGCAGGCCATCCCGCTCACTTCTTTTCGTCCTTCGGCCAGACGTTCAGTGCAACCGCGCAAGTCGTCACGCCGAGCGCAATCGCCGCAGCGCCATATCGCACCGCAGCATCCTGGTCGAACAACAATCCGTGGATCGCCACGGCAATGCCGGCCAGCGAGACGAACGTCGCGATCGCGGCGAGCACCACTCTCAGTTCCGTCCGAACCATGATGATTCTCCCCGAACGGATGCATGTCGCGGCGCATGCTGAATTGCGGGGACCGTTCATGATTTCCGCATCGGTCCGGGCGGGGCGCGGCGCGTGCGCACCCTGTTTCCATCATTGCAGGCCGGGGCACAAAAGCAAGCGAAATTCGATTTGCGGTCGCACATCGCGCGCGGCGCTTGTATGATGGGCGTGCCCGCGCCGCCACGTCCACCGCTGCGCCGGTCGAGCGGAGCGCACACTCCGTCGGCGGGCCCCATGGAGACAAGTCATGCCGCAATCTTCCGTGCTGCCCGCCGTGGCGAGCCGCGTCGACCTGCTCGCGCAAGCGCACGCCCGCTCATCGTCGGTGGGCCTGCGCGCATCCGAATTGCCCGATTTTTCGCCGCTGTCGCGCACCGCGCTGCGCGAACTGATCGACGGCAGCCAGTCGCTGTACACGCATGCGCGCCCGGTGATGGACACGCTGCACACGCAGATCGCCGACACGCAAAGCCTCGTGCTCCTGACCGATCGGGACGGCGTGATCCTGCACAGCATCGGCGACGCCGATTTCGTCGAGAAGGCGAATCGTGTCGCGCTCTGCCCCGGCGTGTCGTGGGCGGAGGACACGCGCGGCACCAACGCGATCGGCACGGCGCTCGCCTCGGGCCAGGCGCTCGCCGTCCACGGCGCCGAGCATTTCCTGCGCGCGAATCACGTGCTGACCTGCTCGTGCGCGCCGATCGTCGATCCCTTCGACCGCATCCTCGGCGCGTTGGACGTGAGCGGCGATCCGCGCGGCTTCAGCTCGCACACGCTCGCGCTCGTGAAGATGTCCGCGCAACTGATCGAGAATCATTTGTTCGCGAACCAGTGCGCCGACGCGCTGCGCGTGCGCTTTCACGCACACGACGAATTCGTCGACTCGCTGTTCGCGGGCCTCGTCGCGTTCAGCCCGAGCGGCGCGCTGATCGCGGCAAACCGCAGCGCGCAATTCCAGCTCGGCGCTGGTTTCGATGCGCTGCAGCATCGCGGCTGCGACGAGCTGTTCGGCCTGTCGTTCGCGAAGCTCGCGCAGCATGCGGCGCACGAGCCGCTCGCGTGCTTCGCGCTGACGCTCGGCAGCGGCGTGCGCGTGCGCGCGCGCTGTGAATTCGCGGATGCGCAGCGCACGGCCGTTCCGGTGACGAGCCGCATCGCGCCGCCCCGTAACGCCGAGAGCACGCGCGACGACGATCCCGACGCGATCACGTTCGCGACGCTCGACACGGGCGATGCGCGCATGGCCGCCGTGCTGCAGCGCGTCGGCAAGGTGCGCGGGCGCGACCTGCCGGTGCTCGTGCTCGGCGAAACCGGCACCGGCAAGGAATGGCTCGCGCGGGCGCTGCATCGTGCGTCGCCGCGCCGCGACGGTCCGTTCGTCGCGGTCAATTGCGCGGCGTTGCCTGATTCGCTGATCGAAGCGGAGCTGTTCGGCTACGAGGACGGCGCGTTCACCGGCGCACGCAAGCGCGGCAGCCCCGGCAAGATCGCGCAGGCGGACGGCGGCACGCTGTTTCTCGACGAAATCGGCGACATGCCGCTCGCGCAGCAGGTGCGGCTGATGCGCGTGCTGCAGGAACGCGCGGTGATGCCGCTCGGCGGCGCGCGCGCGGTGCCGGTGGATTTGCGGATCGTCTGCGCGACGCACCGCGATCTGCGCGGGATGATCGCCGCCGGCACGTTCCGCGAGGATCTGTTCTACCGGATCAACGGCCTCGCGGTGACGCTGCCGGCGCTGGCCGAGCGCTCGGACCTCGAGACGCTCGTCGCCCGCGTGCTCGCGCGGCTCGCGCGTAGCGAGCCGATGCCCGCCGCCGTGTCGCCGGCCGTGCTCGCCGCGTTTGCGCGCTGCCGCTGGCCCGGCAATCTGCGTCAACTGACGAACGTGCTGCGCACGGCCGGGATGCTCGCCGAAGGCGAAACGCAAATCGACGTCGAGCATTTGCCCGACGATTTCTGGCTCGACTGCCCGCAGCCCGCGCGGGAAGCCACGGCGACACCCACCGACGGCGACGCGGCCGGCGCGGCAGCGGCGTTCGCCACCGCCGCGCCGACGCTGCAAGCCCATCAGTTCGCGCTGATCGACGGCGCGCTCGACCGGCATCGCGGCAACGTGTCGGCGGCCGCGCGCGAGCTCGGGCTCGCGCGCAACACCGTTTATCGACATCTGCGCAGACGACGGCCGCCGGGCGTCTGAATCGTCGGTGCCGCCGGTGCCGCAGCCAGCCGCGGACGGCGAGCGCGGCGCCGCGCGTGCGGCCTTGCGTACGATGCGCAGATGGGCCGCGCTGCGTGCGCGGCGAAACGCGCGAGCGCATCGGGTATCCTTGCGGCTTCATCGTCCACGACACCGCGCCGCCGCTTACGATCGCATGACCGAAGAACGTTCGCACTGGGTGCGAGTCGAGCCGCTCGGAGCCGGCTTCGACGCGCCCGAATCGCTGTCGCTGCTCGAAGCCGCGGGCTTCGCCGGCGTATCGCTGCCGCGCTCGTGCCGCAACGGCACGTGCCGGACCTGCCTGTGCCGTCTGCGCGAAGGCTCGATCGTCTACCGGATCGACTGGCCCGGCGTGAGCGCCGAAGAAAAAGCGGAAGGCTACATCCTGCCGTGCGTCGCGATCGCGCGATCCGATCTCGTCATCGAGGTGCCTGACGCCGAATGAACGCACGCGCGGGGATCGTGCAAGGAGATCGCAGGTGTCCGCGCCGGGCCGCGCACGGCGGGCATGATCGCATGCCGCCGCGCGCCCGCCCGACAGCCGGGCCGCCGCCGATCACATGGTCGAAAGACATGCACGGCCGCGTATCGAGCGCGCTTCGCTCGACAGTCGACACCACACCGCTCGCGCCGCGAATCGCGCCGACGCCGCGCAACGCCTGCGTGCACGCGGACAGACAACGGCCGCCGTCATCGGCTGGTGCAGGCCGACACGACAGGATCGTTGCTCCCCGTATGGACGAAACCGTCCGACACCCATTGATTCGAGCCGAGCCGATACCAGAGCCGCGTCGCACCCCAGTTGCCCCGCACCGTATCGCCGTACGCATAGCACGCGAGCTGGACCGTCGCGCCGTTCGCGACGGTGCCGACGACCGAAGCGGACAGCGACGGCGCGCTGCGCAGGTTCACAGGCCCCGGCGCCTGCACGGTCGCCTTCACGGACGGCGACGGTTCGGCCGGCCCGCCGCTGTCCTCCGAGCCGTAATTGGTGAGTGACGCCTGCACGGACACGCGCCGCTGATTGCGGATCGCATAGCCCGAATACGCACCGCCGCCTTCGAAGAACTGCCAGCCGCCGATCGTCTTGCCGTTCACGGGCACATCGCTGCCGCCCTGGCTCAGCGCGAAGTGCACGTGCGGCCCGGTCGTCTGCCCACCGCACGGCAGGCCGTTGCCGACGCGCCCGAGGTATTCGCCCTGGCGCACGCGCGTGCCGCTGCCAGCCTGAGTCAGCTGAACCATGTGGTAGTACGTGGTCGCATAGCCGTTGTCGTGGACGACCTTGACGATCGCGCTGCCGTTGCGCTCGCAGCTTTTGTAGAGAACGCCGCCACGCGCGGCGAGCACCTGGCCGTTGCCGATGGAAAAGTCGAGCGAGTTGAACGGGCGGCTTTCGCCGCTCCAGCCATGCGCGCCGCCCGTCCAATACCACGCGGCGCCTTGCTGCCACGGCAGCGCAAGCCCCGTCTGCCCCGCCGCCGCGCTCGGCCGCGACGCGGCGGGCGCGCGGCCTGCATTCAGATGCGCGCGCTCGTCGCGGGGCAGCAGCTTCGCCGGCGCCGCGGCGGCAAGCGCATAAAACGCATCGGTGCCTTCGATGCCGACGACCCATCCGTCCTTTGCGCGTTGCGCGACGAAGAGCTTCGACACGGGGTAGGCCGGCGAGTCGTTCGGAACGACCTGCGTAACGGTGCCGAACACCCATCCGGCCTCCTGATCCGACTTGATCGGCTCGATCACGTCGTCGCGCGCAGCGGGCGCGGCCGGCCCCTGCTTGCCGAGCCGAGTGGAGAAAGCCTGCCGGATTGCCTGCTGCAGGTCCGGTGCATCGACGGGCACCGCATACGCGGCGCCGGACAGGCCTGCCGCCATCAACGGCACGGCCATCAAACGCTTGATGGAATCGGATGCACTACGCCAGACCATCGGGCCCATAAGAACGCCTCCCTTATCAGTGAACGTCGTCATTTCGACGGACGGGACCGACTGCGGCCCGATGCGGTGTCGTCGGCCGACGCGACCACAGCGATCCCACGGTGAACCTTGACAGCTCGATTCGGACTGCTTAGCAGCTTGACCAAACCGACAAAGCCCTTACGCCCCGGGAATCATAGTGACTTTCCTCTAAAAGTAAACCTTGCAATCGACAAATCGATCGGATTTACGAAGGCAGCCATCCCACTATTTCATCGATATTGGCACCAGAAACGTATATTGAAATAGTGATTGTTTCTGATAGGCGCATGAGAATTTACTCGCCACGAAACGGCGAATAAGGAAGGAATCCGAATGATGTCGGAGCCGGATCGATCGATCTGACCAAGCATGTCCGTCATGCGAACAAGAACACAAAACGCCTTCTTTTTCAGGCGCTTAATGTCACGCATGCAATGATCCACGAGAATCACGGGCAACCGATGAATCGGCCGACCGGATCAGGAAAAATCGACATTCACCGCGTTCATGATGCACGCCGATAAGATGCGGTTCTAAAAAATAAATGCCGTTATTACATGAATCCGTTCGAATCGGCGGTTATGTAACCTGAAACACAATCGCATTGACCGGAGAATGCGACCGAACGCGCCATGTTCTAATTTTCCGAGATGCGCGTTCGTCCGCCGGTTTCGTTGCGCGAGCGACGTGCCCGCGATGCCGCCGTCCTACGCGCCGAGATACGCGCTGCGGATTCCGTCGTTCGCCAGCAGGTTCGCGCCGGTGTCGGCGAGCACGACCCGCCCCGTCTCGAGCACATAGCCGCGATCGGCGACCTGCAACGCCTTGTGCGCGTTCTGCTCGACGAGGAACACCGTCACGCCCTCGTCGCGAATCGTCCGGATGATGTCGAAGATCTGCGCGATCACGAGCGGCGCAAGGCCGAGCGTCGGCTCGTCTAGCAGCAGCAGGCGCGGCCGGCTCATCAGCGCGCGGCCGATCGCGAGCATCTGCTGCTCGCCGCCCGACATCGTGCCCGCCCGCTGCCCCGAGCGCTCCTTCAGCCGCGGAAACAGGCGATAGACATGCTCGACGCCCTCGTCGATCTCATGGCGGCTCGCGAAGAAGCCGCCCATCTTCAGATTCTCCAGCACGGTGAGGCTCGGAAACACGCGGCGCCCTTCCGGCGAGATCGCGAGCCCCTGGCGCATGATCTCGTGCGTCGGCATCGCGGTGATGTCGCTGCCCTCGAACAGCACGCGCCCGCTCGACGCGCGCGGCGTGCCGCACACGGTCATCATCAGCGTCGTCTTGCCCGCGCCGTTGCTGCCGATCAGCGTGACGATCTCGCCCTTCTTCACTTCGATCGACACGCCCGACAGCGCCTCGATCGCGCCGTAGTGCGTATGGACCTTCTCCAGCTTCAGCATCACTCCTCTCCCAGATAGGCCTTGATCACGCGCGGATCGTTGCGCACTTCGTCGGGCCGGCCGATCGTGATCGGCCGGCCGTGCTCCATCACCAGAATGCGATCCGAGACGCCCATCACGAGACTCATGTCGTGCTCGATCAGCAGCACCGCGACGCCGAACTCGCGGCGCAGCCGGTCGATCAGTTGCTGCAGTTCGACCTTCTCCTGCGGATTGAGGCCCGCCGCCGGCTCGTCGAGCATCAGCAGGCGCGGGTTCGTGATCATGCAACGCGCGATCTCGAGGCGGCGCTGATGGCCATACGAGAGCGTGCCCGCGGGCCGGTTCGCGACCGCCGTCAGATTCATCCGGTCGAGCCACACGGCCGCGCGCTCGAGCGCGTCGCGTTCCGCGCGGCGATACGCGGGCGTCGCGAAGAGGCCGTGAAAGAGCCCCGACTTCACCTGCCGATGCTGCGCGACGAGCAGGTTCTCGACGACCGTCAGCGACTTGAAGAGCCGAATGTTCTGGAACGTGCGCACGAGCCCCTTGCGCGCGACCAGGTGGCTCGTCAGCCCGCCGATCGAATGGCCGTCGAGCACGACGCTGCCCGCCGTCGGCCGATAGAACCCGCCGATGCAGTTGAACACCGTCGTCTTGCCCGCGCCGTTCGGGCCGATGATCGCGAACACCTCGTCGCGGCGCACGTCGAAATCGATCCCGTCCACCGCGAGCAGGCCGCCGAAGCGCATCTGCAGCGCGGACACCTTCAACATTTCCGTCGTCGCGCTCATTGCGGCAGCTCCACGTGGGGGCGGCTCGCGGGCAGCAGGCCCTGCGGACGCCACATCATCATCAACACCATCACGAGGCCGAACATCAGCATCCGGTATTCGGCGAAACCGCGCGCGATCTCGGGCAACAGGGTCAGCAGGATCGCCGCGAGAATCACGCCGAGCTGCGAGCCCATTCCGCCCAGCACGACAATGGCGAGAATCAGCGCGGATTCGATGAACGTGAACGACTCCGGATTCACGAGCCCCTGGCGCGCCGCGAAGAACGCACCGCCGATGCCGGCGAACGACGCGCCGAGCGTGAACGCCGACAGCTTGATGCGCGTCGGATTGAGGCCGAGCGAGCGGCACGCGATCTCGTCGTCGCGCAGCGCCTCCCATGCGCGACCCATCGGCATCCTGATCAACCGGCTCGTCACGAAGAGCGTGAAACAGACGAGCAGCAGCGCGATCAGGTACAGGAAGATCACGACGTGCTCGCCGCTGTACTCGAGTCCGATCAGCTCGTGGAAGGTTTTCGCGCCCTCGACGCTCGCGCTTCGCGCCATCTCGAAGCCGAACACCGTCGGCTTCGGGATGCCGGAGACGCCGTCGGGGCCACCCGTGATGCTCGTCAGGTTGTTCGCGAGCAGGCGGATGATCTCGCCGAAGCCCAGCGTGACGATCGCGAGATAGTCGCCGCGCAGCCGCAGCACCGGAAAGCCGAGCACGAAGCCGAACGTCGCCGACGCGAGCGCGGCGAGCGGCAGGCATTCCCAGAACGTGAGCCCGAAGTACTGGTTGAGAAGCGCATATGTGTAGCCGCCGACCGCATAGAAGCCGACGTAGCCCAGATCGAGCAGGCCGGCGAAGCCGACGACGATGTTCAGGCCGAGGCCGAGGATCACGTAGATGAGCGCGAGCGTCGCGACGTCGATCGCGCCGCGCGAGCCGAAGAACGGCCACACGAAGCCGAACGCGACGAGCGCCCAGACGATCGCGCGCTGCTCGCGCGCGCCGAGCGGCGGCGTCGCGGGCATGCGCACGGCCGCCTTCGCGCGCACGAGCGCGGGCTTGAACAACTGAAACAGGAACACGGCGGCGACCGCGATCCAGACCGGCCGCCAGTGCGCTTCGAGAACGACCTGATAGCCGTCGAGCTTCAGTTGAAGGCCGAGGATCGGCACCGTGAGGATCGCGGTCAGCACGGCGGCCGTCACCGCGTGCTTGAGCGATCGCACGGCCGGCACGCCGGCCGTCGTGCGGACGGAAGTCATCGCTTGATTCATGGGCGGCCTCACACCTTTTCGATGTCCGACTTGCCGAGCAGGCCCGTCGGACGGAACAGCAGGATCAGCACGAGGAGGCCGAAGGCCACCACGTCCTTGTACTCGGCGGGCATGTACCCGGAGGCAAAAGTCTCGGCGAGACCGAGCAGCACGCCGCCCAGCATCGCGCCGGGAATGCTGCCGATGCCGCCCAGCACCGCGGCCGTGAACGCCTTGATGCCCGCGACGAAGCCGATATACGGATTGAGCTTGCCGATCGTGAGCCCGATCAGCACGCCGCCCACCGCGGCGAGCATCGCGCCCAGCACGAACGTGAACGAGATCACGCGGTTCGTGTCGATGCCGAGCAGGTTCGCCATCCGCATGTCTTCCGCGCACGCGCGGCATGCACGGCCCATCCGCGAATGCGAGATGAACAGCGTGAGCGCGATCATCAGCACGATCGTCACGCAGACGATCAACAGGCGCGCATACGGCACCGTCACGTCGAAGTCGCCGCCGACGTGAATATCGAACGCGCCGGAGATCAGCACGGGCACCGACATGTCGCGCGCGCCCTGGCCGATCTGTACGTAGTTCTGAAGAAAGATCGACATGCCGATCGCGGAGATGAGCGGCACGAGCCGCGGCCCGCCGCGCAGCGGCCGGTACGCGACGCGCTCGACCGCGAACCCGTAGAGCCCCGTGACGACGACCGACACGACAAGCGCCGCGCCGAGCACGAGCGGCAGCGGATAGCCCGCCGACGTGCCGATCGCGGTCAGCGTGACGAGCCCGACGTATGCGCCGATCATGTAGATCTCGCCGTGGGCGAAGTTGATCATGCCGATGATCCCGTAGACCATCGAATAGCCGATGGCGATCAACGCATAGATCGCACCCAGCGTGAGGCCGTTGACCAGTTGCTGGGCGAATTGAGGAAAGAATTCATTCATGCGGGAAGCTCCCGTTCGCGCCGACGCGCATGCAGCGCACGGGCGTCCGATCTCGATGCGCCCGCCCCGCGGCGGCCCGCTCGCGCGACGGCGCAGGGCCAGCGCAGGGCCAATGCGACCCGCCCCGCTCGAACGTGCAGCGGGGCGGACGGGCGGGCAGATACTCCAGTTAGTTGGCGGCCGTCTTGGTCGCGTCCTTGTGCCACTTGTAGACGACGAACTTGAACGATTTCAGGTCGCCCTGCGCGTCGTACGACACCTTGCCGATCGGCGTGTCGAAGCTGTGCTGGTGCATGTACGCGGCGACCTTCGCCGGATCGGTGGTCTTCGCGCCCGCGATCGAATCGGCGATGATCTTCACGCCGGAATACGCGGGCATCTGGAACGTGCCGTTCGGATCGCGCTTCTTGTCGGCGAACGCCTTCACGAGCGCCGCATTGGCCGGATCGGCGGTGAAGTCGGCGGGCAGCGTGACGAGCATGCCTTCCGAAGCCGGGCCGGCGATCGCCGTCACGTCCTTGTTGCCGACGCCTTCCGGTCCCATGAACACGGCCTTCACGCCCTGTTCGCGCGCCTGGCGCATCAGCAGCCCCATTTCCGGGTGATAGCCGCCAAAGTAGACGAAGTCGACGCCCTGCGACTTCAGCTTCGTGACGACCGCCGAGTAGTCGGAGTCGCCCGCGTTGATGCCTTCGAAGATCACGACGGGCACCTTCGCCGCGTCGAGGTCCTTCTTCACCGCCGACGCGATGCCCTGGCCGTACGACTGCTTGTCGTGCAGCACGGCGACCTTCTTCGGCTTGACCTTGCCGATGATGTACTGCGCGGCGGCCGGCCCCTGCTGGTCGTCGCGGCCGATCGTTCGGAACACGAACTTGCGCTTCTTGCCCTCGGTCAACTGCGGCGCGGTCGCCGACGGCGTGATCATCACGATGCCTTCGTTCTCGTAGATGTCCGACGCCGGAATCGTCGAGCCCGAGCACACGTGGCCGATCACGTACTTGATCTTCTGGCTGACGATCTTGTTCGCCACCGCGACCGCCTGCTTCGGCTCGCACGCGTCGTCCATCATCACCACCTCGAACTTATTGCCGCCCGCGCCGCCGGCTGCGTTGATCTGCTCGATCGCCGTCAGCGCGCCGGCCTTGACCATGTCGCCGTACTGAGCGACCGAGCCGCTCATTGGGCCGGCAATGGCGATCTTCACGGTTTCCGCATGGGCAGCGGCGCCGGCTGCAACGAGCATCGCGGCGAGAGAGATGGACGAAAGACGGGACAGCATCATCAGGAGCTCCTCGATTATGTTTAGTCATACGGGCAAGGCAACATGACTTGCGCAATCGAACAACACCCGTGGACGAAACGACTTGGAGCACGCCCGAGACGGAAAGACGGACCTGCAGATGGAACAGCGCTTGCGGGGCCCGGCAGTGTCAGCCGCCGTCGCGAGCGACGGAGACCTTGGTTCGGAAAGACAACGTGATGCGTCTTGTATTGCGCAAGCGATTCGCCTGCCCCGCTTACCTCACTGCTCGTCGGACGGATATGCCGACAGCCGTTGGCAAGGCAGCCGAAATTATAGGATCGTTTTTCATCCATCTGACCAGAATTAACGGACGAATCAGGGAAAACACGCAGTCCGCGCGGCCTCTCGGGCGCTCGGTTGCGCCCGTCGTTCGCATGCTGCACCGCAGCCGGATTCGACGGCCGCGCGACCGTTCGCGCAACCGCCTCGCGCGATTTCCCTTTCGCCGCGGACGTTTATCGCGACGCTGCGGCGCACCGTAAGACGAGCCGAACCCGATCCGGACGTCGAGCGACGGCGGCACGCGATTCGACCTCCGCAGCGAGGTACGACCGCCCGACCATCCGAACGACACGAGCGCCATGCAATATCCGCCGGCATGCGCGCATATACCGGCAATTTCATCGGGGACATAGCAGGCATTTTGGAATTTCGATGAAATAATGCGAGCGCGCAATCGGTCAGCCGGCCCTTTCATTTTCCCGTCGAGCCGGCTTGCCCGGTTCAGGCGGCACCGTGCCGGCCGGTCGCGCGATTCGCCCGCCGTTCGACTCCGATCCAACTCCGATCCGGCGGAAATCGGCCGCCGTTCGCACCACGCATCATTTACGCTCGCTTCATGGATTTCGACGTCATCGTTCTCGGCGCCGGCATCGTCGGCGTATCGGCCGCGCTGCATCTGCAGGATCGCGGCCGCAGGGTCGCGCTCGTCGACCGCGGCGCGCCCGGCGGCGGCACGAGCTTCGGCAACGCCGGGCTCATCGAGCGGTCCTCCGTCGCACCGTACGCGTTTCCGCGCAACCCGCTCGCGCTGCTGCGCTACGCGATGAACCGCTCGACCGAACTCTATTGGGATCGTGCGTCGCTGCCGTCGTTCGCGCCGTGGCTCGCGCGCTTCTGGTGGGAATCGTCGCCGCGCCGCCGTGCGGCCGCCGCGCGCGACATGCTGCCGCTCATCGAGCTCAGCGTCGCCGAGCACGATGCGCTGATCGCGCGCGCGAACGCCGGCGACCTCGTGCACGCGCGCGGCTGGATCGAAGCGTATCGGACGCCGGAGCGCCTCGAGCATGCGGCGCGCGGTGCGCGGCGCGACGCGAGCCGGCACGGCCTGCGCGTGGCGACGCTCGACGCGTCCGCGCTCGCCGCGCAAGAACCCGCGCTCGGCGCTGGGTTCTGCGGCGCGCTGCACTGGCTCGACCCCAAGAGCGTCGTCGATCCCGGCACGCTCGTCAAAGCGTACGCGCGGCTCTTCGAGCGCGACGGCGGCGCGCTGCTCGAAGGCGATGCCGCGAGCGTCGAATCGAGCGGCGACGGCTGGAACGTGAGCACGGCCGACGGCGTCGCGACGGCGCGCGAAGTCGTCGTCGCGCTCGGCCCCTGGTCGGATACCGTGTTCGCGAAGCTCGGCTACCGGATACCGCTGCGCGAAAAACGCGGCTACCACATGCATTACGCGCCGCCCGGCGGCGCGCCGCTGTCCGCGCCCGTCGTCGATCTCGAGCACGGCTACGTCGTCGCGCCGATGCGCGGCGGATTGCGGCTCACGACAGGCGTCGAGATCGCCGCGCGCACGCTGCCGCCGACGGGCGTGCAGCTCGCGCGCGCGGAGCGCATCGCGCAGCCGACGTTCAGGCTCGGCCCGCGGCTCGATCCCGCGCCGTGGCTCGGCTTTCGGCCGTGCATGCCGGACATGCGCCCCGTGATCGGCGCGGCGCCACGACACCGCGGCATGTGGTTCGCGTTCGGCCACAACCATCACGGGCTCACGCTCGGCCCCGTCACGGGGCGCCTGCTCGCGGAAATGATGTGCGGCGAGCCGACCGTCGCGGACGTCGCGCCGTTTCGCGTCGAGCGGTTTCTGTGATTCGAAGCGGGAAGCCGCGGGAGCGCGGGGGGCGGCAGCGGCATTCGATACGCCGGCACGCTCGCTCGCGCACCGTGACGAGAAGCGCCGCCGCGAATGCATGCCCCATATGCGTTCCAACGGCAAAGGACCGGCCGACATAATCCGTGCATCATGTCGCTCGCCACGCGCCGCATGACCGATTCGCTATTCGCCCACTAAACAAAACCCGCGCGGCGGCGAAACTCAGGAGCGATATTGCGCGATCGTCGAAGCGCGACGAGCGCCTAATCGGTCATCGCGCAACGAGCAACGGGCTACGCCGCCCGCGAATCATTGCACGTTGAACGAATGGTGCTTTGCAATTTTCACAACGAACATCGTCTGAACAATCAATGCAGTCGAATCGAACGCACGAATAACCGAATTGCACTCGAACGCGCCGCGCGCAAAACGATCGCGCAAACCGTCTTCGCGTTGAAGCGAGAAACCTTGACACGCGGCGCAACAACGTGACAAAGCACTCGCCCGCACCGCATGCGCGCGCCGCGCGATGACGATCCGCAAACGGCGAATGCCGCGTGCAGCAAGCTGCGGCGCGGCTCGGACGCGTTCTCGCACTCCGTTCGCGCACCATTCGAGTGAACGATTCCGCACTCCACTTTTGCCCGCAAATGGAAATCGATTGTTTCTAAATCGGCAAAAAGTAATTTGAGCCAGACAGGATGTTTTTTCCGCGCGAGCGCGCTTACATTTAGCGCACCCCTCTAATGGAAATCGCTACGGAATCGACGGAAAGCAGTTGCAATAACTGCCTAGGCCGATACCGCACGAGCTTTAGGAAACGGCAAAATGAAGTCCTCCAAATCCCAGCCTGTGCTCGATCCCGCTGACGTTCACGTCGAAATCCTCGAACGCTCCGACACGCTGCTCGTCGTCCGCTGGGTCGAACCCGGCCGCTGCCACTACGGCGAGCAACGCTGGCGCCGCCGCTTCGCGCAACGCACCGGCACTTGTGCGCTGTCGCGCCAGGTGATCCACCGCGGCGACGAAGTGTTCCGCCCCGCCGAGCGCCCGGCGCCCGCCAATGCAGGCGCGATGATTTCCGCCGCCGAAGTGCTCGGGCACGCGAGCGGCAAGTAACGCCGCGCCACACCACGCGGTTAGAGCGGCGTCTCTAGCCTGCTTCTTGTCTTCGCCGTCTTGCGTCACTACCGTTACATCAATCAATGTAACGATGTAAAGGGTGCGAACGGCGGAAACGCCGACGCTCCGCTGCACCGGGCCCAGGGCCCATTCGCGCAAACGGCGGGCCCGAGAACGCGCTGCCCGACGGCGCGCCAACGGATGGAGACGAAGATGCATGCATGGAGCGCGCAACACGTGCTGCCGCAAGGCGGAAAAGTCGCGGTCGTCACCGGGGCCAACAGCGGCCTCGGCTGGCAGATCGCGGAAACGCTCGCCGCCAAAGGCGCGCAAGTGGTGATGGGCTGCCGGGAGTCGGCGAAGGGCGAACTGGCCGCGCACACGATCCGCACCCGTTATCCGCGCGCCCGGATCGAAGTCGAAGCGCTCGATCTCGCCGATCTCGCATCCGTGTGCCGCTTCGCCGACGCCGTCACCGATCGCCACGGCCGCGTCGACATTCTCTGCAACAACGCAGGCGTGATGTTCCTGCCGCTGCGCCACACGCGCGACGGCTTTGAAATGCAGATGGGAACGAACCACCTCGGCCACTTCGCGCTGACGGGCCTGCTGCTGCCCGCGCTGCGCGCGTCGCACCGCGCGCGCGTCGTGACGATGTCGAGCGGCTTCAACCGGCTCGGCAAGATCCGTCTCGACAACATGCTCGCCGAGCGCGGCTACAACAAGTACCGCGCATATTGCGACAGCAAGCTCGCGAACTTGATGTTCACGCTCGAGCTTCAGCGCCGCTTCGATCGCGAGGGGCTGTCGATCCTGAGCGTGGCCGCGCATCCGGGCTACGCGGCCACGAACCTGCAGTTCGCCGGCCCGGCGATGGAGAATTCGTCGCTCGGCTCATTCGCGATGCGCGTCTCGAACCGGCTCGTCGCGCAGCCGGCCGAGGTCGGCGCGCTGCCCGCGATCCACGCGGCAACGGCGGCCGACGTCGTAGGCGGCGCGTACATCGGCCCCGCGCACCTGTGCGAGACCCGCGGCTATCCGGCCGACGCGCGCATCCCGCACCAGGCGCGCGACGCGCAGATGGGCGCCCGCCTATGGGAAAAATCCGAACAACTGACCGGCGTGCGCTATCTCGACACACCGTCGCCCGGCTCGCGCCGCGGAAACTCGCGCTACGACGCGACGTTCCGTGCGCTCTGAAGCATTTCGCCAAGCCCAAGCTTGCCGCTTCGCCCGCTGCCCCCGCAGCGGGTGGGCGGTTTTTTTTGCTGTGACACCCCACCGCTTGCGGTCTGGATTTTTTCAATTTACGAAAAGATATTTCGCGAAAGCCAGCGTTTACCCGTAGGACCCCGAAGACTACGATGTAACCAATCGCTTAAGACATGGTGTCGAAAGCGAAATCGATAAAACATTCGGAGGTTCTCATGAAATCGCTCGTTTACGCTGTCGTCGCCGCTTCCGCCCTGAGCGCTTCGTTCGGTGCGTTCGCGCAATCCAACCCGTCGCTGAGCCGAGCGCAAGTTCGCGCGGAGCTGGTCCAGCTCGAGAAGGCCGGCTACCACCCGGGCGTGTCGAGCCCGTACTATCCGGAAGACATCCAGGCTGCCCAAGCACGCGTGCAAGGCGCCGCCGACACGAGCGGCTACGGTGCGCAAGCCACGCCCGTCGCGCACATCGGCGCGCCGGCCGCCACGGCTCCCCGCTCGCCGCGCGATTCGATCTACTTCGGTCAGTAAAGCAGCACGCGCGCTGCGCGGCCCCGCCTGATCCGGCAGCCGCGCAGCCTGAAATCCGCATGGCGCACCGGCCGTTTCCGCGCGCCATCGCCCCCATTCGGGCCCCTAACCTCCGCCGCTCCGCAAGGAGCGGCTTAGCCTGGGCGCCTGGCGCCTAGGCGCTTTTTCGGCTAAGGCGCAAGTTCGCCGCTACGGCGGCCCCGTCAATCGAAACACGGTCGATCCTTACACAATATGTAAGGATCGATTTTGTTCATGCGCGCCTTGCATGCACGCGTCGTGCGCGGGCCGTATCGAGCATCGGCACGGCCCCTCCTCAGCGCGCGGCATGACGCGCATTCGGCTACAAAAACACTCGCCCGCATCCTGCCCGGTCACATTCCAATCGACGCGAACCTCTCGATTTCGCGTCGACGTCGATCGTTTCGCCCGGCTCGCATCCGCTTGCCGAGCGACGCGATGCGGCGCGTGCTGCGTGTGTATTCCCACCGCCCACCATCTTTCCCGATGCGATCGGTGAACGCTCGTCCGGCGCCGCCGTCCGAAGCGCCGCGCGTTCGGCGCACTTCACGCGTCACGCGCCGGGCGCGACCAGAAAATCGCATACGATCCGATGCATCCGCGCGGCCTGCGGACTCGTGTCGAGTGCGCGCCAGCAACCGTGGACGAGCCCGTCGCCGTGCCAGAAGCGCGCGACGCCGCCCGCCGATCGAATGCGCTCCGTATAGACGCGCGCATCGTCGCGCAACGGATCGTGCTCGGCGCCGACCGCCAGCACGGGCGGCAAGCCGTCGAAGCGCCGCGCGCCGAGCGGCATCGCTTCTCGCTGCGGTTCGGCATCGCCCCAATAGAAGCGGCGATACGCGTGAACGTGCGCGAGCGTGAGCATTGGCGCGTGCGCCTCCGCCTCGCGTGCGGGCGATTGCGGCTCGAAGCCGAGCATCGGATAGACGAGCGCGACCGCGCACACGCCGCCGCCCTCGCACCCGTCATCACCATGCGCCGCGCGACCGCCGTCGCGCAGCGCCGTCGCAACCGAAGCCGCGAGCGTGCCGCCCGCGCTGTCGCCGGCGAGCCGAAGCGGCAATGCAATCGGGCGGAACGGCAGCCGGCCGTCGAGCGCCGCGACGCAGACCTCCAGACAATCGTCGAGCGCGGCCGGCGCACGATGCTCCGGGGCAAGCCGATAATCGACGGCGATCACGTCGAGCCCCGTGTCCGCCGCGATCCGGGCGGCGATGAGCGCGTGACTGTCGAGCGAACCGACGACGAAGCCGCCGCCGTGAAAGAACAGCACCGTCCCGCGCGCTTCAGAGCGCCGCGAACGATAGCGCCGCAAGCCGATCGTGCGGCCGTCCGCCGCGGCGAAGTGCGCGTCGGTCACGTCGATGTCCGCAGGCAACGCGGGCGTCCACGCCGCGGCGAAGCGCTCGTAGAGCACGCGCTGTTCGGCGATCGGGCGCGATGCGGCATCGTCCGGATACCACGCGGCGACACGCGCGACGAACGCATCGATTTCCGGTTCCAGCATCGCGCGCCTGCGTCGGTTCGTCGATCCGCGTCGCGTCAGCGACGCGCGGGCAGACCGATCACACGCCCGGCGTAAGCCGGCTCGGGATACCCGCGCTGCCGCGCATGCAGATTCGCGATCCGCTCGGCGACGTCGGCGTCGAACGGCGCCGCCTTCGGTCCGCTCGTGTCGACGTGCAGCAGCATCTGTTCGCTCGCCGACACCGCGCCGTCGGCCCCTTGCGCGAACATCTCGAGATACAGATGCAGCCGCTTCGCGTCGTGCGCGAGCACGCGCGCATCGACCCGCACGCGCGTCCCCTCCTTGATCTCGTGCAGATAGTTGACATGCGCCTCGAGCGTATAGACGGAGCGGCCGCGCGCTTTGCGCACCGCGTCGTCCAGACCGATCGCGTCGAGCAGCGCATCCGTCGCGAAGCTGAAGATCAGCAGATAAAACGCATCGCGCAGATGCCCGTTGTAATCGACCCATTCCGCGCGCACCGTGTCGCGGTGAATCGTCAGCTCCGTCGCTTGCGTCGCGGCCGTCGTCATCGTCAATCCTCGTAGCGCATCCCGTGGCGCGCCTTCACCGCGGCGATCGCCGCGATCACTTCGGTGATGCATTCGTCCCGATAGCGCTCGAGTGCCTTGATGCTTCGGTGTCCTTGCTGCTCGGCGGTGCCTTCGACGACGCGGTCGATCAGCGCATCGGTCAGCTTCGGCGCGACGAGCTTGGTCCAAGGCAGCTCCAGAGCGGGACCGAACTGCTGCATGAAATGACGCATGCCGGCCTCGCCGCCTGCCAGTGTATACGTGAGGAACGTGCCCATGAACGACCAGCGGATGCCCGCGCCGAAACGGATCGCGTCGTCGATCTCGCCCGTCGTCGCAACGCCTTCGTCGACGAGGTGCAGCGCCTCACGCCACAGCGCCTCGAGCAGGCGGTCCGCGATGAAGCCCGGCACTTCCTTGCGCACCCGCAGCGGCTGCATGCCGAGCGCGCGATAGACGCCGATCGCCGCATCGACGGTTTCGGGCGCGGTGCGCGCGCCGCCCAGCACTTCGACGAGCGGCAGCAGATAGACCGGATTGAACGGATGGCCGACGATGCAGCGCTCGGGATGCCGCGCGCGTGCATAGAAATCCGTCGGCAGGAGGCCCGACGTCGACGACGCGATGATCGCATCGGGCTTCGCCGCCCGGCTGATCTGATCGTGCAGCTCGAGCTTCAATGCTTCGCGCTCGGGCGCGCTTTCCTGAATGAAATCGGCGCCGGCGACGCACGCTTCGATCGTCGAGACGAAACGCAAGCGCGCGGGCGACGCGCCGGACGCGAGCCCGGCGCGCTCGAGCGCGGGCCACGCGTTCTCGACGTTCGCGCGCAATTGTTGCTCCGCGCCGCCGGCGGGGTCCCAGGCGACGACGTCGAGTCCGTTCGCGAGCGCGCGCGCAACCCAGCCGCTGCCGATGACGCCCGCGCCGATCGCCGCGAACGTGTTGATTTCGGTGATGACAGCCATGAATCTTCGATCCTTGAACGAGAAGATGACGCGAAAGGGCCGATCCGGCGCGGCGTGCGCGCACGGCCGCTCCCGCAACGTTGTCCGGTGCTGCGCCGCGCTCGCGCTATGCGGATTCGGCGATCGCGCGCCGCTCGAGCGGACGCTCGCCGCGCGGCGGCAAGCCGAGCTTGCGTCGCCCTTCGGCCGGCGTCAGCACGCGAGCGCCGAGGCGCTCGACGATCTCCCGCGCGCGCTCGACGAGCGAGCCGTTCGTCGCGTGCACGCCGCGATCGAGCCACAGGTTGTCTTCGAGACCGACGCGCACGTGGCCGCCGAGCAGCATCGCCTGCGCGACCATCGGCATCTGCATCCGGCCGATCCCGAAACCCGCCCAGTGCGCGCCGGGCGGCAGGTTGTCGACCATCGCCTTCATCGTGCCGGCGTCGGCGGGCGCGCCCCACGGAATGCCGAGGCAAAGCTGGAAGAGCGGCGGATCGTCGAGGAGTCCTTCTTTCAGCAGTTGCTTCGCGAACCACAGATGGCCCGTGTCGAAGATCTCGAGCTCGGGCTTCACGCCCAGTTCCCGGATTCGCTTCGCGCCCGCGCGCAATTGCGCAGGCGTCGATACGTAGATGTAATCGCCGTCGCCGAAATTCAGCGTCCCGCAATCGAGCGTGCAGATCTCGGGCAGCAGCTCCTCGACGTGCACGAGCCGCGTCAATCCGCCGACAAGGTCCGTGCCCTTGCCGAAGCGCATCGGGTCTTCGCCCGCGCCGATCTCGAGATCGCCCCCCATGCCGGCCGTCAGATTGATGATGACGTCGACGTCGGCCGAGCGAATCCGGTCGACCACCTCGCGATACAGCTTCGGATCGCGGCTGCCGCGGCCCGTCAGCGGATCGCGCACGTGGCAGTGCGCGACCGTCGCGCCCGCCTTCGCGGCTTCGATCGCCGCATCGGCGATCTGCTTCGGCGTGACCGGTATCGCCGGATGCTTGCCGACCGTGTCGCCCGCACCCGTCACCGCGCACGTCACAATGACTTCCTGATTCATCGCTGTCGCCTCGTTCAGATTCAAATTCGAATTCGGATGCGCGCCGCCGCGCCGATATCATGGGCGGCGAACCTTAGGCTCAGAGCCCCAGATAAGCCTTCACCGCGGCAAGACCATCCCTGCCGTCGTAGGTCTTCACGCCGGCAAGCCAAGCGTCGAGCGCCTGCGGGTTCTTCTTGAGGTACGCCTTCGCGGCTTCCGCCGGCTTCACCTTGTTCATCACCGCCTGCATCAACTGGTTCTCCATTTGCGTCGTGAAGCGCAAATTGCCGACGAGCTTGCCCGCGTTCGGGCAACGCGTCATGTAGTCGGGCGCCGTCAGCGTATACACGCGCGCTTCGCCGTAGTTCGGACCGAACGCCGCGTCGCCGCCCGACAGATAGTTCATGCTGATCTGAATGTTCATCGGATGCGGCTCCCAGCCGAGGAACACGACCCACTTCTTGTCGCGGATCGCGCGTTCGACCGTGACGAGCATCCCCGCCTCGCTCGACTCGACGAGCTTGAAGCCGCCGAGCCCGTACTGGTTCGTGTCGATCATCTTCTGGATCGTCGCGTTCGCGCTGCTGCCGGGCTCGATCCCGTAGATCTTGCCGTCCAGCTCGGCGCGGTGCTTCGCGATGTCGTCGAACGATTTCAGCCCGGCTTGATACACGTAGGCCGGCACCGCGAGCGTCGCCTTCGCGCCCGACAGATTCGGCGGCTCGACAACGGCGATCGACTTCGAATCGAGGAACGGCTGCAGTTGATGCTGCTGCACCGGCCACCAGTAGCCGAGCGACACGTCGAGCTGCTTGTTCTTGAGGCCTGCGAACGATATCGGCACGGACGAGATCGTCGTCGTCGGCTTGTAGCCGAGACCGTCGAACAGCAGCGACGCGAGTGCCGTCGTCGACGTGATGTCGGTCCAGCCGATGTCCGCGAAACGCACGTTGCGGCATGCGGCCGAATCCTGCGCGAAGGACGGCAGCGGCAGCGCGCATGCGATGGCGAGCGCGGCGCCGAGTACGAGTGTCGTGGTGGACTTCATGGTGGCCTCCCTGTTCGACGGATTCCGCAGGCAATTCAAGGGGACGACAGGCCTGCACCGTGGGCTCAAAGTTAACGGGCCATATTCGCGGCAAGGCGACCGACGGCGACCTTTTCTTGCCTGTTTGCGACTATGCGTAAAAACCATTAGATCGACGAATCGTCAGGCATGGCGGCGATTGATCGGCATGTATCGCGCGACGCGCCTTGCCTGCCTGCGTCCTGCTTGCTACGCTCGGCCCATTGCTTCCGAAGCACACGCGCGATGCCAGAAGAGTTCCATTTCCTGCTGATGCCCGGTTTCTCCGCGCTAGGCTTCATGTCCGCCGTCGAGCCGCTGCGCGTCGCGAACCGCTTCAGGCCGAATCTCTATCGCTGGCGCATCGTGAGCGCAGACGGCGCGCCCGTCGTCGCGAGCAACGGCATCTCGCTGAACGCGGACGCCGCGTTCGCACAGATCGAGCATGCGCACACGATCTTCGTGATCGCGGGCTTCGACCCGCTCGCGTGCTACACACGCACGCTCGGCGACTGGCTCAAGCGCGAGTATCGGCGCGGCGCGACGACGGGCGGCATCGACACCGGCAGCTTCGTGCTCGCGGAAGCGGGAATCTTCGACGCGTCGCATGCGCTGACGCTGCACTGGGAAGCGCTCGCCGCGTTCCAGGAGCGCTATCCGCGCCTGAAAACGACGCAGGAGTTGTTCGAGATCGACGAGCGGCGCATCACCTGCGCGGGCGGCACCGCGTCGATCGACATGATGCTCGACCTGATCGGCCGCCGGCACGGCGCCGATCTCGCCGCGACGATCTCCGAGCAGTTCGTGCTGAGCCGAATCCGCCAGCGCTCCGATCGCCAGCGGCTCGAGATCGCCGCGCGCTACGGGGTACACAACCGCAAGCTGATCCAGGTGATCGGAACGATGGAGCATCACATGGAAAGCCCGCTGCCGTCCGACACGCTCGCGCAGGCAGTCGGCGTCACGCGCCGCCAGCTCGAGCGGCTGTTCAGCACGATCCTCGGCGATACGCCGACGCGTTTCTATTTGCGCCTGCGGCTCGATCGCGCGCGCGAACTTCTTCAGCAGACCGATATGACGGTCGCCGCTGTATGCGCGGCATGCGGCTTCGAATCGCCTTCGCATTTTTCCCGCACTTATCGCGCGCAATTCGGCGCGAGCCCGAGAAGCGACCGCAATACGCTGCGCTGAACCGCATGCTGCGCTGAGCCGGACGCGTTGCCGCAACCGCGATTGCGGCGGTGCAAAATCGCGCGCCGCCAGACCGTTTTCGCTTATCGAACCGCCCCTCGAAAATAATTCGAAATATCATTGAAAATATTCTGTAACATGTTCTAAAAATAGATAGGCAGACTAACGACGTGAAATTCCAGTACGGCTGGTCATTTGCCGAATAGAAAAGCAGCATTCCAAATATTTATTCCGAGGGGTTTGTAATGACGATGCTCATACAGCCATCGCAGCGCTTGCCGTTTGCTCCGCCCGCCGCTCTCTGGCGGTTCCCCGTCCCTCCACCCCGCACGCTTCGCGCGCGCTGATTCCTCTCGGCGTCGCGCCGCTTTCGTTGTTGTTTCGCCCGCCTGCACCAGCCCGTCGAGGCCGGCGCACGGGCCAGGTCGTCCCTGCGGTTCCCGTGGTTTCGTTTGTTATCCAAACCTTTGAAGACGAGGACAATCTATGCAAACATCCGTCAAAGCGTTGCCGTTCGCACTGAGCCTTGCCATCGGCCTCGGCGCCGCGCTGCCTGCGTGGGCCGATTCGAAGGCCCCGAATCCGCAAGAAGAAAGCCGCCGCGCGAGCCTCACGCGCGGCGTCGTGCCGCCCGTGGAGAAGGCCGGCAAAACCGGGCAGTTCCGCCCGGGCGCCGTCGCCGTCACGCTCGCAAGCCCGTCGTTCCACGCGAAGAAATCCGACGCGGCGACGATGGCGCGCGAGTTCGTCGCCGCGCGCGCCACGCAGCTCGGCCTCGACAAGACGGCGCTCTCGAATCTCGTCGTCGCGTCCGAACGCGCCGACGCCGATTTCACCGTCGTCCGCTTCCAGCAGCGCGCCGCGGGCCTGCCTGTCTACGATAGCGACATCGCCGTCACGGTCGCGTCCGACGGCCGCGTGCTGTACGTCGCGAGCAACGCGGTGAACGGCGTCGCCGCCGTGTCGAGCAAGACGCAGGCGGTCGACGAGCAGCAGGCGCTCGATCGTGCGCGCGCATACCTCGGCGTCGGCGGCTTCGCGAGCGTGCAGTCGCAACTCGTCGCTTTCGTCGACGGCGCGGGCACCCATACCGCGTGGAAGGTTCGCGGCAAGCCGCAGGACAGCCTGCGCGGCGATTGGGAACTGATCATCGACGCGAACAGCGGTGAAGTGCTGCGCGCCGAAGACAAGGCATCCTATGCAACGGACGGAACCGGGCTCGTGTTCCTGCCGGACCCGCTGTCGTCGACCAAAAGCAGCTACGGCAGCACCGGCTACAAGGACAACAACGACGCCGACTCACCGCAATTGAACGCCGCGCGCGTGCGCGTGACGCTCAAGGATCTCGCGCAGACAAGCGGCGGATACAAGCTGACGGGGCCGTACGCGTCGTGCATCGACTTCGATTCGCCGTTCGACAACGCGTGCCCGGTGCAGTCGTCGCCGACCTTCGACTTCACGCGCTCGAACCTGTACTTCGAAGCGGTGAACGCGTACTACCACATCGACACCTTCCTGCGCTACGTGAACCTCACGCTCGGCATCAAAGCGTTGCCCTATCAGTATTCCGGCGGCGTCCAGTACGATCCGCACGGCGAATCCGGCGCCGACAATTCGTCGTATTCGTCTGGCTCGGGCCGGTTGTCGTTCGGCCAGGGCGGCGTCGACGACGCCGAGGACGCAGACGTCGTGATTCACGAGCTCGGCCACGGTATCCACGACTGGATCACGAACGGCGGGTTGTCTCAGGTCGAGGGCCTGTCCGAAGGCACGGGCGATTACCTCGCGGCTGCGTACAGCCGCGATTTCAATCAATGGAGCCCGTCCGACGCGCAATATAACTGGGTCTACAACTGGGACGGCCACAACGAGTTCTGGCCCGGCCGCGTCACGAACTACAACGTCGGCCGCACGTACGCGCAGGTCCGCAATTCCGAGATCCACACGGCCGGCCAGTACTGGGCGTCGTGCAACATAGTCGCGCGCGACGCGATCGGCGGCACGGCGATGGACAAGGCATTCCTGAAGGGGCTGTCGATGACGAACAGCTCGACGAACCAGAAGGCCGCGGCTCAGGCCGTGCTGACCGCGGCGGCGGCTCTCGGCTACAGCAGCGCGCAGCTCGATGCGATCGGCAACGCGTACAACAAGAGCTGCACCTACGGCGTGACCGTGCCGCAAAAGCTGTAACCCGCATCGAGAAAAAGACCTAAGCGACAACGTACGCGGAGCGCGCGGCGCGATCTGCCGCGCGCCCTTCCCCACGACCGTATCTCCCTCAACCTGAGGAGATCGAACATGTCCAAGCTCCAGCACGTCGCCGCCGCGGTATGCGGCGCCCTCTACGTGTCGGCCGCCCACGCCGCGCCGGTGTGGATCACGCTCGCCGATCCCGCGTTCCGCGAACTGCGCCTGATCGATCCCGCCGCGACGAGCCGCTACAGCACGGCCGTCGCGACGGGCAACGCCGCACGCACCGAGACGGTCCACGTCGCGCAAATCGACGATTCGCAGCTCGAATCGCTGTCTCAGGCGATACGCCGCACGCGCGGCCACGGCCCCGGCTTCTTCGTCCACGCCACATTCGACGAAGCGCGCACGTCGCTGCAACCGAGTGTCGCCAAGCAGGCGGCCGCGATCGACTACCCGATCACCAACTCCCAGCAGGTCCGCAACTGGATCTCGCAACTGCAGGCGAGCAACATCGTCAGCACGATCGTGTCGCTGTCCGGCTTCACGAACCGTTACTACACGACGTCGCACGGCGTCGCCGCATCAGACTGGCTCGCGCAGCAGTGGAAGCAGCTCGCCGGCTCGCGCGCCGACGTGACCGTCGAGCAGTTCACGCACACCAGCTGGCCGCAAAAATCCGTGATCCTGACGATCAAGGGAAGCGATCCGGGCGCGGGCGTCGTCGTGATCGGCGGCCATCTCGATTCGACGGTCGGCCGCACGAGCGAAAACACGCGCGCGCCGGGCGCCGACGACGACGCGTCCGGCATCGCGAGCCTTACCGAAGCGCTGCGCGTGCTGCTCACCAACCGCTATCAGCCCACGCGCACGCTGAAGTTCATCGGCTATGCTGCGGAAGAAGCAGGCCTGCTCGGTTCGCAGGCGATCGCGAAGCAGTTCAGGGCGCAGAACGTGAACGTGGTCGGTGCGTTCCAGCTGGACATGACGAACTACAAGGGAGATCCGAAGGATATCTACCTGATTACCGACTACACGAACTCGGCGCAAAACACGTATCTCGCGAACCTGGCGAAAACCTATCTGCCCGAGCTGACGGTGGGCACTTCGCAATGCGGGTACGCGTGTTCCGATCACGCATCGTGGAACGCGCAAGGCTATCCGGCATCGTTCCCGTTCGAAGCGGACCAGAACGACAATCCGTACATCCACTCCGCGTACGACACGCTCGACCGGTCGGACTCACAGGGCAATCACGCACTGAAGTTCGGCAAGCTCGCGCTCGCGTATGCGGCCGAGCTGGGCGGCGGACTGACGCCGTCCGCCAAGCGGTAAGCCGCGACGGGAGCGGCGCGCATCGCACGCCGCTCCCGAGCCGGAGCGTGTCGCCGCGGGTCAGAACGAGTGACGCATCCCGATGCGAATGTCGGCTTGCGTCTGCGTGCTGGACGGCGTGAAGCTGTAGCCGATCACGGCATCGACGCCGTTGGACGCGCGCAGGTAGTCGCCGGAGAGGTAGACGTCCGTGCGCTTGGACAGCAGATAGTGAACGCCGGCCGATCCCTGATTCCAATGATGGCCTTCGAAGCGCGTGTGCTGGTAGCCGGCGACGAAGCTGAGCGCCGGCGTGAACTGGTACAGGCCGCCGCCTTCGTAGACCTGCATGTGCGACGTGTTGCCGAAGCCCTTGATCGTCGTATACGTGAAATTGCCGGACAGCGTCAGCTTGTCGAGCGTGTAGCTCGCGCCGACGCCGAGCGTCCCCTGGCTGTCGACGTTCATCGGCGTATTCGCGAACAGGTCGGTGACCTTGCCCGTCGCCGGATCGACGCTGACGGTCGGCTGGCCGAGGAACGTCCTCGTGCCGATCATCGCGTACGGATCGAACGCATAGATGCCGGAAGGATTGTTCAGATGCGTGTAAGCCGCGCCCACCGACAGATTGCCTTGCGTGTAATTCGCGCCCGCGCTCCACGCGCTGTTGCGATGGAAATCGCCCGCGACGTTGCCGAACGAATACATCGCGCCGAACTTGAAGCCGCTGAAGTCATTCGACAGGAACTTGACGGAGTTCGGCAGACGGTCGCCGTTGAAGCGGTCGAAGTCGCCCTGGTGGATCGCATAGCCGCTCGCCCACGCAGAGATGTTGTTCAGATAGACCATCTCCTCCGTCATGTCGAGCTGATTGCCGAACGACAAGGTTCCCCAATTGTTCTGCAATCCGACGTAAGCCTGCCGGCCGAATTCCGCGCCGCCGAAGCCGAGCTGGCCGTTACCCAGACGAAAGCCGCTCTCGAGCACGAAGACCGCCTTCAAGCCGCCGCCGAGATCTTCGGTGCCCTTGAAGCCGATCCGGTTGCCATACGACACGCCGTCGTCGAACTTGAAGACGTGCGAGCCGCCCGTGTTGTTGACGTACGTGACACCGGCATCGAGAATCCCGTACAGCGTGACGCTGCTCTGCGCGCGGCTTGCGCCCGGCACGATTCCGATTGCGAGCGCGATCGCGCTCATCACGGCAACATTCGATTTCTTCATTGTCGGCACCCCACCCTGCCCATTCGATAAGAAAAAAGATTCCCGCCTTGACCACGCGAATCCGCGACTATTGCTGAAACGACGCACCACTCCGACGGCCGTTGCGCATCTCGCACACAATCGGATGCCGTTGGCGAAAAATACAAACCCATTTTTCGCCCTACCCGTCTCCAGGCGACGTCGAATGGTCACGATGCGACGAACCGGGCCGAAGCCGACGTCGGCCGTCAGCGCGGCTCGCGCTGCAGGCAAGCGCAGCGCGCCGTTCGCGGTGGTCACGCCGCCGAGCGATTCGTCGACAAGCGGCGAATGCGTGCGTGACGCGCGTTGCGCGGCGCCCACAGCGGAACGTCTATCCTGCAGCATCGCGGCGATTATTCCGTTCTCCAGATTGACTGTGAACGTCATCCGCCGGAACAGGCGCGCGAGAGATTCGCTCACTGGTTCGAGAAATCCGCGCGTGCGGCGGTGTCGCCGATTGCGCCTCTGGAGGTCGGGCCAAAATACGCGTCCCCGCCCGACAGGTGAACGAGATGGGATGCCGTATTCATCAGATGCGGCTCTCAGCCGAGGAATTCGATCCGTTGGCGGCCTCGCACCGCGCATTCGACCTGCGTCAGCATCCCCTTCTCGCTCGGTTCGACGAGTTGCCCGTTCGCCGGCTCGAGCGCCTCGTCCGCAATCGCCCGTTTGCCCGCAGGCGCGCGCCGTGCCGCTGTTTCGATGCTGCTTCGATGCTGTTTCGCTGCCATTTCGCCGCCGGTTGCCCGACGCGTGCGCGTGACGCCCCACGCATTGGCGCGCCGATTCCAGCGGCGCGGCGATTCGGTTCTATCCGCATTCGATCCGGCTTGATTAACTTGTGCGTCGCCTCGGAAGCCCGGCACTCGCGCCGGGCACGAGACGCCATCGAGTCAGAGGAAACACATGTCCGTTCCACAACGTCCCCTTCAGTTCGTGCTGACGCTGTCGTGCCCGAGCGCGGCGGGCCAGGTCGCCGCCGTCGTCGGGCTGCTCGACCGGCATCGTTGCTACGTCGACGAGCTGACCGTCTTCGACGACGACCTCAGCGAGCGCTTCTTCGTGCGCTGCGTGTTCCATGCGACGGGCGACGTCGATTCGCTGCGCATCGACGCGCTGCGACGCGAGTTCGAGCCGATCGCGACGCGCTTTCGCATGCAATGGGCGATCCACGACGTTGCCGCGCGGCCGAAGGTGCTGATCATGGTGTCGAAGCTCGAGCATTGCCTCGCCGACCTGCTGTTCCGCTGGAAAATGGGGGAGCTGAAGATGGACATCGTCGGGATCGTGTCGAACCATTCGGATCTCGAACCGCTTGCCGCGCAGCACGGGCTGCCGTTCCGGCATTTCCCGATCACGGCCGACACGAAGGCGCAACAGGAAGCGCAATGGCTCGACGTGCTCGAGACGAGCGGCGCCGAGCTCGTGATTCTCGCGCGCTACATGCAGGTGCTATCGCCCGAAACGAGCGCGACGCTCGCGAACCGCGCGATCAACATCCACCATTCGTTCCTGCCCGGATTCAAGGGGGCGAAACCGTACCACCAGGCGCATGCACGCGGCGTGAAGCTGATCGGCGCGACCGCGCACTTCGTCACCGACGATCTCGACGAGGGGCCGATCATCGAACAAGTGGTCGAGCGCGTCGATCACTCGTACCGGCCGGAGCAACTGCTTGCGGTGGGACGAGACGTCGAATGCATCACGCTTGCGCGTGCGGTGAAGGCATTCATCGAGCGCCGCGTGTTCCTGAACGGCGACCGGACCGTGGTGTTCCAGTAGCGCGCACGGCGCGTTCGCCGATTCGCGACGGCCCGGATGCGCCAATGCATCCGGGCATCCCCGCCGGCGCACGCCGGCTATCGAACCCAAGCGAAGTAATAAGACATCCCGATCGTCAGCACGGCAGCCGCGAGCGCCGCGTATGGCGCCGCATTCAGCCACGTGCGGCGCGCCGGCACGACGAGTTCCATGTCACGCTGCATCTGCGCGGGGAAACGACCGCGATCCTGCCAGTAGTGCCGATAGACGAATACCGGCACGATCAGCAGCATTGCGATCAAGCCGTTGCGCAACGTACCCGCGCCTTGCAGGTCGGCGCCCGCGCCGACGTAGACAAGATTCGCGTAGCCGCAGATCGAGCCGAGCACGAGCAGCCACGTCGGACAACGGAACGGCCGCTCCCATCCGCCGCGATCCATCCGGTGAATCCAGCCCGACTGCAAATTCAGGAAGACGAACAACATGTAGCAGACGTTCGAGATCGACAGCACCGTCATGTAGTCCGACATCAGCAGCAGCACGAGGTTGAAGCCGAGATCGGTCCACATCGCGCGCGTCGGCGCGCCGTGCTCGTTCACGTGCGACAGGTACTTCGGCAGCCAGCCGTCGACCGACGCCTGGTAGAGCGTTCGTGACGAGCCCATCATCGACGTCATCACGATCAGAAGGATCGACAGCATCAACATCACGACAATCGCGTTCGCGATCCACGCGCCGCCGCCGACGATGCGCGCCATCGCCGCCGCGACGCCCGTGCCGTCACCGATGCGCGGATCAAGCATCGCCGCGGTGCCGAGCGCGCCCTGGAACGCCATCGGCACGAGCGTCATCACGATCAGGCACAGCGCGCCCGACCAGAAGATCGCCTTCGCGGTATCGCGACGCGGATCGCGGAATTCGCGCGTGTAGCAGACGGCCGTTTCGAAGCCGTACGACGCCCAGCCGGCCATGAACATCGCACCGAGCGCCATCACGACGCCCTGCCCGTTCCAACTGCCGAACGTGGCGGCGGTGAGATTGCCCTGCGCGTCGTGACCGAGCGGCAACAGCGGCAGGAGATTCGACATCGGCACGTCGCCCGTGACGAACGGCACGATGCCGACGATGAGAAGCGGCGTCAACGACGCGATGCCGAGAATACGCTGCGTGCGTGCGGCTTTCGATGCGCCGCTGTGCTGCAACTTGAACGTGATCAGCAGCAGGATCGTCGCGATCACGAAGGTGGCGTTGACCCGCAGGTTCAGGCCGGGTTTGATGAAACCGAGATTGGCGAGCGTCCATTGCCAGTGCAGGATCGCTGCGTCCGCCGGGAACAGGCTGGTGAGCGCATAGCTTGCCGCGAGGCCGCAGCCGAGCGCGAGCATCGGCGACCACGCGAGCCAGTTGCACCACACGGAAACGGGCGCGATCAACTTGCCGTATCGCACCCAGCCGATCGCACCGTACACCGATGCGCCGCCCGATTTATGGGGAAATAGCCCGGAAATTTCCGCATAAGTCGCGCTTTGAATCAAACCCATCGTGATCGCGGCGATCCACACCGCCCACGCGGGCTGGCCGATCGTCGCGCACACGCCGCCGATCGTGAACAGCACGCCTGCCGGCACGCCGCTCGTTACCCAAAATGCGTCCTTCCAACTGAGGCCACGATGCAGCGTGCGGCCTCTTTCTTCATGTGAGATGGTTGCCTCAATCTCGCTGGTGCTGCGCGCGCGCAGTCCTGCTTGACTCATCCAAAATCCTCCTGTGAAGACTCCGCACAAGAGTACATTTTAACAACACTTCGTTGTGCGAGTCGAAAAATGTCAAAAATCCTGCGGGGAAACCCGCTATTTTTGCGAATTAGTTCGGATACCTTCGAATTTTCTCCCAACCGCTCAAGCCCGACCACACGGGCCTGAGCGCACGAACGTCACTGCGCGGAAGCGGTCCATTCGCCGACGCGATCGCCATGCGCGGCGATCCATGCGTCGGCCGCCGCTGCGGGCTTCGATCCGTTCTGGATCGCGAGCATCACGCCGTCGATCTCGCCCGGCTTCCACTGGAACTTCTTCAGGAACGCGACAACGGGCTTCGCCTTCGTTTCGAGCGCGGGATTCACGACGCTATCGACGTGTTCCGCTTCGCCGTAGACCTTCTTCGGGTCGTCGAGGAAACGCAGCTTCCATTTCGCGAACATCCAGTGCGGCGCCCAGCCCGTCACGACCACCGCCTTGTTCGCATGGATCGAGCGTGCGAGTTCCGCCGTCATCGCGCTGCCCGAGCTCGGCATCAGCGAATAGTTCAGACCATATGCCTTGATCGTGTCGTCGGTCTTGCGCATCACGCCTGCGCCCGCGTCGATGCCGACGATGCGGCCGGAAAACTCGCCCTTCTCCGCGTTCAAATCATCAATCGACTTCGCTTTCACGTAGCTCGGCACGATGAGGCCGATTTTCGCGTCGGGGAAATTAGTGCCGAGATTGACGACCTTCGTCTTGAACTGATCCCAGTACGCACCCTGCGTGACGGGTAGCCACGCGGAGAGCGTCGCGTCGAGATCGCCGCGCGCGACGCCCTGCCACATCACGCCCGCCGCGACCGGCACGAGCTGCACCGGATAACCGAGCTTCATCTCGATGATGCGCGCGGCGACGTTCGACGTCGCGACGCTGTCGTCCCAGCCTTCGACATAGCCGATCTTCAACGTCGGCTTCGTATCGGCCTGCACAGGCGCGACGGCGGCGAGCATCATCGACAGCACGCCGCAACCCATTAGTTTCGCGAGGAATTTCATGATCGATCTCCTTGAGGTTGTCGGAAAGCGAAGGGCCTCTCTAGGTTCTTCAATCACAATTGCCCGGTATCGTTCTTTTACGACACGTTCTTGCGCGCCCGCGACGCGCTCACTTGTCGACGACGAGATCCGACAGCGGCTTGCTGCAACACAGCAGCACCATGCCCTGATCGATCTCGCGCTGACGAATGCCGCCGTTGTGCTTCATGTCGACCTGGCCGGACACGAGCTTCACCTTGCAGGTGCCGCACATGCCCTGCGTGCACGACGCGGGCAGACGCACGCCCGCGCGCCGCGCCGCGTCGAGCACGTGCTGGTCCGAGCCGCATGCGATCTCGCGATTGCTCTTTGCGAACGCGACCGTGAATTGCCGCGCCTGCGCATCGCTCGAAGCGTCGCTCGACGTATCGGTCGATGCGGCTTCTCCGTCGAGGGTGCGCGCGCCGTTTTCGGCGAGCGTCTCGAACGAGAAGCTCTCTTCGTGATAGCGGCTGAGATCGAACCCGGCTTCGTCGAGCATCTCGCGCACCGCCTTCATGTACGGCGCGGGCCCGCACGTGAAGACCTCGCGCTCGAAGAAATCCGGTGTGATCAGCTTGAGAAGCGGCAGCGACAGAAAGCCCGTCACGCCGTGCCAGTTCGTGCGCGCGCCGAGCCGCTCGCAGACGAACGCGGCGCGAAAGTTCGCATGCGTCGACGCGATCAGGTCGAGCTCGCGCGCGAAGATGATGTCGTCCGGCGTGCGCGCGCTGTGGACGAACACGATGTCGCGATCCTCCGCGAGATCGTGGTGCGCGCGGCTCATCGACATCAACGGCGTGACGCCCGAGCCCGCTGACAGGAACAAATACTTGCGCGCCGGATGCCGTGCGCACGTGAACTCGCCCGCCGGGCCGAGCACGCGCAGCGGCGCGCCCGGCTGCAGGTTGTCGTGCAGCCAATTCGACACCTTGCCGCCCGGCACGCGCTTGACCGTGATCGAGATCGTATGCGGCCGCGCGGGCGACGACGAGATCGTGTAACAGCGGTTGATCGTCTCGCCGTCGATGTCGAGCTCGAGCGTGACGAACTGACCAGGCTCGAACGAGAACGCGCGCCCCTGCGGCGAACGGAAGAAGAAGCTCTTCACGTCGTGCGTTTCCTGCCGCACGTGGCAGCAGACGAGCGTCTCCTCGACGTCGCTCGTCCAGCGCTCCGGCAGCGCCTGCCAGAACGCGGGGCGCGTCACGCGGCTGTCGGCCGGTTCGAAATTCGCGGCATCTCGCATCATGTTGCGCTCCGTCGTCGTGCTATGCGCCGAAATGCGCGGCGAGGCGGTCGATGTACCACTCGCAGAACTTCTCGACGAGTCCTTCGGTGTACGGAGAATATGGGCCCGGCTCGTACGCGGAACTCGCCGCGCCGCGTTGCGAGAACTCGACGAGTGCGCGATCCTGGTCGTTCGTCGCGTTCCAGACGGCCGTCAGGTTCTTCACGTCGTAATCGATGCCTTCCTTCGCGTCCTTGTGAACGAGCCATTTCGTCCGCACGAGCGTCTCGCCGGCCGACAGCGGGATCACCGAGAACGTGACGATGTGGTCGCTCATGAAGTGGTGCCACGAATTCGGCTGCGTCCAGAACGACAGCCCGCCGAGATCGGCGCGGCGGAATTCGCCGAGCAGCTTCTTCGACGCGACCTTCGCGTCGAGCGTCTGCGATTCGCCGCTGCGGTCGAGCGGCAGCCGCTGCGTGCGAAAGCCCGTCACGTCGGTCAGGCGCTCGACCTCGACGGACGGCAGGCTCAGTGCTTCCCACTGCGCGGCGCGCTCGACGCAGGTGCGCTCGAACGCGGCCATCCCTTCGGCATTCGCGGGCGACGGCTGATAGCCGAAGCCGTATTCGTACAACGAAATGGTCAGCTCCGGATGGTTCGCGACGCAGTGATAGCACTCGCGATTGTTCTCCATCGTCAGCTTCCAGTTGCCTTTCTCGATGATGTCGACCTGCGCGGCGATCTTCGTGTTCGGCAGATCATGCGGCAGCAGATACGGCTCCATCGCCGCGCGCATCGTCGCGAAATCGGCAGGCGGCTCGTCGGCCAGGCACACGAACAGGAGCCCCGCGAGATTCTGCAGATGAACGGGCTTCAGACTATGCTTGCAGCGATCGAACTTCTCGCCCATATGCTCGGCGAACATCAACTGGCCGGTCAGGTTGTACGTCCAGCTGTGATACGGGCACACGATGTTGCCGACGGAGCCTTTTTCTTCGTTGCACAGTCGTGCGCCGCGATGGCGGCACACGTTATGGAACGCGCGGATCTCCATGTCGTCGTCGCGCACGATCAGAATCGAATCCGCGCCGAGCTGAACCGTCACGTAATCGCCGGGCTCGGGCACGTCCGGCTCGACACCCACCTGAATCCAATGCCGCCGAAAGATCGCGTCCATGTCGAGCGCGAAGATCTGGTCGCTCAGATAGAACGGGGCTTCGAGGCTGTAGCCCGCCTTTCGCCGGGCCACCAGCGCGCGGATGTCTGTCGATACTTTCATCGTTTGCTCCGGATTCCTTGCATCCATGGTGTTGTTGCCGACAGGCCTCGTTCAGTAGTCGATGAGCTGATGCTCGCGCAAATACGCAAGGATCACTTGTGCTTTTTCGACCGAACTCCCTTCAATTACGACGTTTCCGCCGCGGCTTTCAGTCGTCGTCGCGGACAGCATCCGCGCGTGGCCGGAGCGCTTGTCGGCCGCCGCGAGCTTCACCGGCTTGCGCTCGGCCGGACGCGTCGTCCATCGCGCGGCGTCGGCCGACGGGCGCACCGCGGCGCGCGTCGCGCGCACCTCACCCGCGCGCAGCCGCGCATACGCGTAGCGCGGCTGCGCATTCGCGAGCGGATGCACGGCGACGACGGCAGGCAGCGCCGCGTCGACACGCCTACGAACGCCTTTCGGCAAGAATTGCCTCAGCGTCGCGCGTCCCGCGTCGATGCTCACGTCGACCGCCGCACCCGCGAACCGCCAGCCGAGCGCCGCGGCGATGCGGTACGGCAGCATGCCCGTGTCGTATGCGCCTTCGGCTCGCGTGCCGGTCAACACGAGATCGTGGCCGCGCACGCGCTCGGCGAGCGCGGCGGCAGCGTCGTCGCCGTCCGCGCATTCGAGCACCTCGACGCGCGCCGCGCCGAGCGCGAGATAGTCGGCCAGCGCCGGGCAGCGCGGATCGCCCGCGTGGATAACATCGAGCCGCGCACGATGTTCGGCCGCCAACGCGCGGCCGATCTCGAGCGCGGCCGCATCGTTGCGGCTGTAACGCGGCGCGCCCGACACCGGATGGCGCCCTACCGACACCAGCACCGCGATGCTTGCCAGCTTGCGATTCGCGTTCATGCAGCGGCTCCCATGTATTCGCTTTCCCTCGATGCGGCGCTCGATCGCCCATGCGTGGCGCGAGCCGCGCTCACCGCGTCGATCAGCGCGGCGATCGTCGCCTGCGCATCGCCGACGATCGTCAGGTTCGCGCGCTTGACGATCGGCGCGCTGCCGTCGAGATTCACCGCGATCACGTGACGGCAATCCTTGATCCCCTGCAGGTGCTGAACCGCGCCCGAAATCCCGAACGCGATGTACACGCTCGCGTCGACCGTCTTGCCGGTCGCGCCGACCTGCTTGTCGCGCGTGAAATGCCCGTTGTCGACCGCGACGCGGCTCGCGCCGATCGCCGCGCCGAAGGTTGCCGCGAGCGTCTCGAACGCGGCGACGTCGGTCACGCCGTTGCCCGCCGACACGATGAAGTCCGCTTCTTCTAGCGCGACCTGCGCGGCGTCGATCTCTTCGAGGCCCAGGTCGTGGTAATGGTCGCCGGACGAAGCACGTGCGTCGAAAACGGCATCGAGCGCGCGCTCGAGCGCCGCGCCGACGAACGGCAGCTTCGGGTCGACCGCGTTCGGCGCGAGCAGCACGACGTCGGGCAGCGTGCGCGTCGCGAAGCTGCGTTTCGCGTTGACGTACACGCCGACGTGATCCGCCGCGATTTCGGCGACGTGCGTCGCGACGCTCGCGTTCGTGGCCGCCGCATAGCGTCGGCCGAGATCGCCGTCGCCCGTCGCGTTGTCCGGCATGAACACGTGCTGCGGCGACAGCGCCGCCGCGCACGCGCGCAGCGCATCGAGCTCGCGCTCCGGCGCGAACGCGCGGCGGTCGAAGCCGCGCAGCACGATCAGCGTGTCGGCGCCGAGCGCGCCGGCGTCATCGTTCAGTTCTCCGAACACGACGAGCGCGACTTCCGTGTGCGCATCGGCGAGCAACGCGGCGGCCGCGAGCGTCTGGCGCGCGTGCTCGTCGAGCGCGCCGCGCTCGCTGTGCGCGGCAACGAGGAACACGCGCTTCGCGTCCCGCAAGACGCGCACCGGCTTCGTGGCCGTCGCGCCGTGCGCGTGCGGCGTCCACCGCGCGGCGTCGCCGGATGCGCCGCCCGTCTCGCCGAGCGTGATGCGTTTGAGTCCGGCCGCAGTGACGACGAACGGCCGGCGCGGATCGATTCGTTTGAGCGTGGTCATCGGGTCACTCCAGCGAGGCGGCGACGAGTTCGGCGACGTCGAGCACGTCGGGCCGCGGGCCGACGACGCCTTCGAGCATCGCGGTGCAGTTCGGGCAGCCGACCGCGACGACATCCGCGCTTACCGCGCGCGCATCGGCGATCCGGATGTCGGGAATTCGCTGCTTGCCCGGAATGTCGGTGAGCGGTGCGCCGCCGCCGCCGCCGCAGCAGCGGCCGCGCATGCCGTGACGCTCCATCTCGACGACCTGGATGCCGATCGTCTTCAGAAGCTTGCGCGGCGCTTCAGTCTCGCCGTTGTAGCGGCCGAGATAGCAAGGGTCGTGATAGGTGATGCGCTTCTCGCGCAGCGCCTCGGCCGCCTGCGGCTTGATCTTGCCTGCCGCGACGAGCTCGGCGACGAACGTCGTGTGATGCTTGACCGTGTAGCGGCTGCCGAGCGCGCGGTACTCGTTGCGCAGGCTGTGCATCACGTGCGGATCGGCCGTCACGATCTGCTTGAACGACAGCGCGCCGAGCGTGCCGATCAGGCGCTTCGCCATCTGCTGAAACGTCGCTTCGTCGCCGAGCCGGCGCGCGACGTCGCCCGTATCGGTTTCCGCGCGGCCGAGCACCGCGTAATCGACGCCCGCGTGGTTCAGCACCTTCACGAGCGCGCGCAGCGTGCGCTGATAGCGCATGTCGAACGCACCCTCGCCGGCCACGATCAACACGTCGACGTTGCGCCCCGGCTGCGCGACGGGCGCGCTCAGATCGACCGACCAATCGTAGCGCGCGGCCGCGTCGTAGCCGCCCATCGTGCCCGTCTCGCGCAGGTTCGCGAGCACTTCCGCGCCCTTGCCGGGCACGGCGCCGTGCACGAGCGTCTGGTTGCGCCGCATGTCGACGATCGCGTCTACGTGCTCGATCAGCATCGGGCACTCCTGCACGCACGCGCGGCACGTCGTGCACGACCACAGCGTGTCGGCCTCGATCAGCGACGACACGATCGGACGCTGCGGGCCGCCGCCGTGCTGGCCGACAGGAATGCCGGGCGTCGGGCTGCCCGCGTAAGCGGCGTCGGTGCCGCCCGCCATCCCAATGACGAGATCCTGAATCAGCTTCTTCGGATTGAGCGGCTGACCCGACGCGAACGCGGGGCACGCGGCCTCGCACTTGCCGCACTGCACGCACGCATCGAAGCTCAGCAGTTGGTTCCAGTGGAATTCGGCCGGCTTCGCGACGCCGTACTCGTCGTGTTCGATGTCGGACGGCTTCAATGCGGTCGGCGGCGTCGCCGCGCCATTGCCGGTGTACGGCTCGCGTGTCGCCGCAAAGCGTTCCTGGCGCGGGTGAAACGCGAGATGCAGGAGACCCGCGATCGCATGCTTCATCGGCCCGCCCCTCGCCGCGCCGAGCGTCATCGCGAACGCGCCGACGCCGATCAGCATCGCGCAAAGCACGGCGAACGCGCCCGACATCGCGGCCGTCGGCACGAGCATGAACAGCACGAGCCCGAGCGAGAACGCGCCGAGCAGCCACGGCAGCGTATTCCACGGGCCGCGCGACAAACGCGCGGGCACGTCCTTCGCATGGCGGCGGCGCCAGACGAACACCGCGCCGACGAGCATCGAAAGCGCCGCCAGAAAGATCAGCTTGTCGAGCCACGGCGAGTAGATCGCGAGCCCGTAGTTGACGAACACGAGCGCGAGCGCGGCGAGCGCGCCGCCCGCCGTCGCGACGTGCGTCTTCGCGATATACGGATCGCGCGCGACCACGTGATGCAGATCGACGAAGTAACGCTTCGGAATCGCAAGCAGATTCGCGAGCCCGAATGCGCCGGGCGCGCTCGCGCGGCCGAGCCGCCAGTACGACGAACGCTTCGCGACCGCGAACGCGAGGCCCGCGAGCGACAGCCACAACAGCGCGGTGATCAGGATGGCCGGATTCATCGTCAGAAATCCTTCACGAGGCGCAGCGCGTCGTAAATCGCGCCGTGGATGTTGTGCATCGAGATGCAGTCGCCGACGCGAAACAGCAGGAAGCGGCCGTTGCCGAGCGCCTCGGAAAGGCACGGCTGCGGCTCGGCGGCGAACAACTTGTGCACGTCGATCTGCCCGCGATTGACCGACTCGGGCTTCAGCTTCCAGTACAGCGCGTCGTTCGGCGCGATGCCGTTCTCGATCACGACCTGATCGACCGCGCGCTCTTCCTGCTCCTCCGTGTATTCGTTGCGCAGCACCGCGATCTTCTTGCCGTCCTCTTCGTACACGCGATCGAGCCAGTAGTTCGGCGTGTGGATCACGCCCTGCGCGTACAGGCGGCGATAGAAGATCGGGAACGTCGTGCCGCCGCAGTCGTCGGCGATCTTCACGTCCGGCGTGACGATCTCGACATTCGCGCCGCGGCTCGCGATGAAATCGGCGACGCCCGCGCCCGCATGCGTGCTGACGCCGTCATAGACGAGCACGTTCTTGCCCGGCTCGACGCGGCCCGACAGGATGTCCCACGAGCTGACGGCGAGCCCGTCAGCGACGCCCCACGCCGGCACCTGATCGGTGAAGCTGCGCCCGCCCGTGGCGAGCACGATGATGTCCGGCTTCTCGGCCATGATCATTTTCTCGTCGGCTTCGACCCCGAGCCGCCGATCGACGCCGAGCCGCTTCGTCTCCATGTCGAACCAGCGTACGATGCCCGCCATCTGCTCGCGCTGCGGCGCCTTCGCGGCGAGCACGATCTGGCCGCCGACTTCCGTGTTCTTCTCGAACAGCACGACGTCGTGGCCGCGCGAACGCGCGACGCGCGCCGCTTCGAGCCCTGCGGGCCCCGCGCCGACCACGACGACCTTGTGCTTCGGTCCGCGCGACTTCTCGATCACGTGCGGCATCGTCGCCTCGCGCGACGTCGCCGCGTTCTGCACGCACAGCACGTCGAGGCCGTTGTACTGGCGGTCGATGCAATAGTTCGCGCCCACGCACTGCTTGATCTCGTCCTCGCGGCCGTCGCGGATCTTGATGACCATGTGCGGATCGGCGATCTGCGCGCGCGTCATGCCGACGAGATCGACCATTCCGCTCGCGAGCAGGCGCTCGGCCTGGCCCGCGTCGCGAATGCTCTGTGCGTGCATCACCGGAATCTTGACGACCGACTTGATGCCCGCCGCGAGATGCACGAACGGCTCGGGCGGCAGCGCCATCGGCGGCATGCAGTTCGCGAGCGTGTTGTGCGTGTCCGCGCCGGAGCCGATCACGCCGAGATAATCGATCAGGCCCGTCTCGGACATCGCCTGCGCGATCTCCTTCAATTGCTCGTGACCGAGGCCGTCCTCGTGAAATTCGTCGCCGCACATCCGCAGGCCGACGCAGAAGTCGCGGCCGACTGCCTCGCGCACGGCCTTCAGCACCTCGACGCCGAAGCGCAGCCGGTTCTCGAGGCTGCCGCCCCATTCGTCGGAGCGAAAGTTCGTGCGCGGGCTCCAGAACTGGTCGATCAGATGCTGGTGCGCGGCCGAGATCTCGATGCCGTCCATCCCCGCATCCTTCACGCGCTTCGCGGCCGCCGCGAAATCGCCGATGATCCGCCGGATTTCCTCGACCTCGATGATCTTCGCGTTGCCGCGATGCACCGGCTCGCGCACGCCCGACGGCGACATCAGATGCGGCCAGTGCTCGCCGTGAAATGCGGAGCGGCGGCCCATGTGCGTCGCCTGGATCATGATCTTCGCGCCGTGCCGATGCATCGCTTCGGCGAGCCGCGCGAGCGGATCGACGATCTTGTCGGTCGACAGATTCACCGACTTCCACCAGCCTTGCGGGCTGTCGACCGACACGGGGCTCGACCCGCCGCACACGGCGAGGCCGACGCCGCCCTTCGCCTTTTCCTCGTAGTAGCGGATGTAGCGATCGCCGGGCAACCCGCCCGGCTCCGCATACACCTCCGCATGCGCGGTGCTGACGATCCGGTTGCGCAGCGTGAGCTGATTCAGCGTCAAGGGTTTGAACAGATTGGGATAGCGCATCGCGGGCGACCTCTTGCGTTCTCGTGAGCGTGACGTTGGCGTGGAAGATGTCGTGTCAGTGCGAAAGCGGCGACACTTCGAACACGCAATGGTCGTGGCCTTCGGCCGCGCATCGCGTTTCCTTCGATTGCGCGCGCGGCGCGCGCTTGCCTTCCGGCGTCGTGTCGTTGACCCAGTCCATCGCGCCCGCGAACCAGCCGGCGAACATGTAGCAGAGCTTGCCGACCTTGTCCGGCTGCGCGAGCACGAACGACGAATGGCGCAGCTCGATCTTCGCGCGCGCGGCCTCCGGCTCGGCCTCGACGATCGAGAACAGGCCCCAGCCGCGCTGCGACAAGCGCTTCAGGTAATGCTCGAACACCGCCATCCCTGCGATTCCGTGCTGCTTCGCTTCCTTGTCGCACCAGTGGTACGCCGACTTGTAGCCGGCTTGGTAGAGGATGTCCGCGTAGACGTCGCGGCCGAGCGCCTCTTCGACCGCCGTATGGTTGTTCGTGAAGAAATGGCGCGGCACGTACAGCATCGGCAGCGCGTCGGTGGTCCAGACGCCGGTGTTCGGATCGACGTCGATCGGCAGTTGCGGTTGCATCGTGTGACTCCGTGGGGTGAAACGCGCGGCGTCTTCGCGCACGCGCGGCATCGTCCGCGCGCCGTCGCTCGTTGCGCGGGCGCGTCCTGAATCGAATCGGTTGAAAACGAAGAATGCGGAACGCCTACGCGCCCCAGACCTCCTTGAACACGCGCACCCAGTTCTCGCCCATGATCTTGCGGATGCGCGACTCCTTCCAGCCGGCACGCGCCATCGCGGCCGTCAGGTTCGGGAATTCGCCGATCGTTCGGATGCCTTCCGGATTCACGACCTTGCCGAAATTCGTGAGCCGGCGATAGCGGCCCTTGTCGTGCGTGAGCCAATCGAAAAAGTCGACGCTGTAGCCCTGCGTGAAATCGGTGCCGATGCCGACTGCGTCCTCGCCGATCAGGTTCACGACGTAATCGATCGCCTCGATGTAATCGTCGATCGTCGCGTCGATCCCGCGCTTCAGGAACGGCGCGAACATCGTCACGCCGACGAAGCCGCCCGCGTCCGCGATCTCCTTCAACTGTTCGTCGCTCTTGTTGCGCGGATGCTCCTTGAGCCCCGACGGCAGGCAATGCGAATAGCAGACGGGCTTCTTCGAGAACGCGATCGCCTCCGACGACGTATTGCCGCCGACGTGCGACAGGTCGACCATGATCCCGACACGGTTCATCTCGGCGATCACCTCGCGGCCGAAATCCGACAGGCCGCCGTCGCGCTCGTAACAGCCGGTGCCGACGAGGTTCTGCGTGTTGTAGCAAAGCTGCACGACGCGCACGCCCATGTCGGCGAACGCCTCGACGTAGCCGAGGTTGTCCTCGAACGCGTGCGCGTTCTGGAAGCCGAGAATCACGCCCGTCCTGCCTTCCTGCTTCGCGCGAAAGATGTCGTCGGTCGTGCGCACGAGCGTCAGCAGCTCGCCGTTGTCGCGAATCTGCTTTTTCATCAGCGCGATGTTGTCGACCGTCTTCGTGAAGTTCTCCCACACGGACACCGTGCAGTTCGCGGCCGTCACACCGCCCTTGTGCATGTCCTCGAACACCGAACGTTCGAACTTCGAAATGTTCAGGCCGTCGATGATGATGCTGTCCTGATGCAGCGTGCTCATGAATTCTCCAGTCTTGTCTGCGCGTCGGTCGGTCGTCGTGCGAAGGCGCGGCGTTCGGTTCAGTAGATCGGGAAGCGCTCGCAGAGCGCGAAGATCTCGCGGCGCACGCGCTGCTCGGCCGCGTGATCGCCTTCCGGGTTCGTGCGCAGCGCGTCGAACACCTCGAGAATCAGCCGGCCGACCTCGCGAAACTCCGCCGCGCCGAAGCCGCGCGTCGTGCCGGCCGGCGTGCCGAGGCGAATGCCCGACGTGATCGTCGGCTTTTCGGTGTCGAACGGAATGCCGTTCTTGTTGCACGTGATGCCCGCACGCTCGAGCGCCTGCTCGACCTGCGCGCCCTTCAGCCCCTTCGGGCGCAGATCGACGAGCAGCAGGTGATTGTCGGTGCCGCCCGTCACGAGATCGACGCCGCCCGCCTTCAGCACTTCGCCGAGCGCCTGCGCGTTCGCGAGCACGCGGTCGATGTAGATCTTGAAGTCGCCCGTCAGCGCCTCGCCGAACGCAACCGCCTTGCCGGCGATCACGTGCATCAGCGGGCCGCCCTGCAGGCCGGGAAACACCGCCGAGTTGATCTTCTTGGCGATCTCCTCGTCGTTCGTCAGCACGAAGCCGCCGCGCGGGCCGCGCAGCGTCTTGTGCGTGGTCGACGTGACGACGTGCGCGTGCTCGACCGGATTCGCGTGGCGGCCCGCGGCGATCACGCCGGCGATGTGCGCCATATCGACCATCAGCTTCGCGCCGACGCCGTCGGCGATCCGGCGGAAGCGCGCGAAGTCGAGCGCGCGCGGATAGGCGGAGAAGCCCGCGATGACGAGGCTCGGCTTGTGCCGCTGCGCGAGTTCCTCGACCTGGTCGTAGTCGATCAGCATCGTGTCGCGGTTCACGCCGTACTGGACGGCGTTGAACCATTTGCCGGACAGCGCGGGCTTCGCGCCGTGCGTCAGGTGTCCGCCCGCGTCGAGCGACATCCCGAGCACCGTGTCGCCCGGCTTCGCGAGCGCGAGCATCACCGAGCCGTTCGCCTGCGCGCCGGAATGCGGCTGCACGTTCGCATAGCCGGCATTGAAGATTCGCTTCACGCGATCGATCGCGAGCGCCTCGACTTCGTCCGCGAACTCGCAGCCGCCGTAGTAACGCTTGCCCGGATAGCCTTCCGCATACTTGTTCGTCAGCACCGAGCCCTGCGCCTCGAGCACCGCGCGCGACACGATGTTCTCCGACGCGATCAGCTCGACCTGCGACTGCTGTCGTTCGAGTTCCTTGAGGAGCGCGCCGCGCACGGACGCGTCGCGCTCGGCGAGCGATTGCGAGAAGAAGGGATTGGCGTTCGACATAGGGCGTCTCGTCACTGAATTTTGAGGGGCTCCGCAGCGGGCTCGAAGGCCCGCCGCGCGGCGTCTTGGCGTCCCGCCGCAGCGGCTGCCGACGGCTCTATTCTTGTCGTTCGGATTTTTCGCCTATTGATGAATTCAGACGCGTTCTTTCCCTTTTCCGACATGTTCGTCACTTTTGAACAAGTGACCGGTCGTGCGTTTTTGCGGTAGCCGCCGCGACCGAGGCGGCCGCCGCAGCCGCGGCGCGGCGGCGGCTGGCGGCCGGCACTGGCCCGGTGCCGCCGCTGCACTCGGGCGGCGCAGCCGCTCACGGTTACGGTGCGGTGCAGCGAAAGGCCGCCGACAGGCGGCCGCCCGGATCTAGGGTTTAGCCGTATGGCACGCTTGTTGCGCTCGATTTCACAATACGCGAGCCGAGCGCCCCGGCCGCATCAAGATCAGATCCAAGGAACGCTTCCCCATGTCGCCCGACCGCACTGCGTCGCTGTCTCATTTCGCGTTCATGCCGCTGCCCAACTTCACGATGATCGCGTTCACGAACGCGATCGAAGTGCTCAGGATGGCCAACTACCTGAGCGGGCAGCCGCTTTACCGCTGGTCGATCGTCAGCCCGGAAGGCGGCTTGGTCACGGCGAGCAACGGACTCGCGGTCGACACCGGCCCGGCCGACTGCGTCGGGCAACCGGACATCGTGTTCGTCTGCGGCGGCGTCGACGTGCAGCGCGCGACGCAGCCCGAGCATCTCGCGACGCTGCGCCGCTTCGCGCGCGCGGGCGTCGCGCTCGGCAGCCTGTGCACCGGCACCTACGCGCTCGCGAAGGCGGGGCTCCTCGCCGGCTATGCGTGCGCGATCCACTGGGAAAACCTCTCGGCGCTGAAGGAAGAATTTCCGGACACCCGCTTTCTGAAAGAGCTGTTCGTGATCGATCGCGATCGCGTGACCTGCACGGGCGGCGTCGCGCCGCTCGACATGATGCTGAACCTGATCGCCGCGCGCATCGGCACCGCGCGCGTCACGCAGATCGCCGAGCAGTTCATCGTCGAGCACGTGCGCGACACGAGCGCGCAGCAACGGATGCCGCTCGTCGCGCGGCTCGGTTCCGCGAACAAGTCGCTGTTCGAGGTGATCGCGCTGATGGAGAACAACATCGAAGAGCCGCTGTCGCGCGAAGAGCTCGCGCGGCTCGCGAACATGTCGCAGCGGCAGTTGCAGCGCCTTTTCCGCGAGCATCTCGGGATGACGCCGACGCACTACTACCTGACGCTGCGCCTGCGCCGCGCGCGCGAGCTGCTGCTGCAAACCGACATGTCGATCATGCACATCACGATGGCGTGCGGCTTCCAGTCCGCGTGTCACTTCAGCAAGAGCTATCGCGACGCGTTCGGCACCGCGCCGACGCGCGAACGCCGCAAGCAGGTTGCGCCGCTCGCGCAACCCGCGATGCCGGGCGGCGCACCCGCGCCGGCGATGATGTTGCACGCCTGAGCGCGCTCGTCCGCGCGAGCGGCGCCGGATTCGGCGGCTCCGGCTCCATTGGCAACTTCGCTTTTCGTCGAACTTCGCACCCCAAAACGAATGGCCCGCCGGCTCTGCGAACCGGCGGGCCATGCTCGTCGCCCGGCAGGACGCCCGATCGCGGCGGGCCGCCTATGCGCGCATCATGCGGCCTTCAGCATCCCGTGCGGGTCGATGACGAATTTGCGCGGCGCGCCGCCGTCGAACTTCTTGTAGCCTTCCGGCGCATCGTCGAGCGAGATCACCGCGACGTTGACGATCTTCGCGATCGGCAGCCGGTCGAACAGAATCGCCTGCATCAGATTGCGGTTGTATTTGAGGACGGGCGTCTGGCCGGTATGGAACGAGTGCGACTTCGCCCAGCCCAAACCGAAGCGGATGCTCAGGCTGCCGTGCTTCGCGGCGACGTCGGCGGCGCCCGGATCGTCGGTCACGTACAGGCCCGGAATGCCGATCGCGCCGGCGGGCCGCGTGATTTCCATCAGCGAGTTCAGCACCGTCGCGGGCGCTTCCTCCGCATGGCCTGACGAACCGTGGCCGTGCGCCTCGAAGCCGACGCAGTCGACCGCGCAATCGATCTCCGGCTTGCCGAGGATCTGCTCGATCTGCTCGCCGAGCGTCGCGTCCTTCGACAAATCGACAACCTCGAAGCCCATCGCCTTCGCATGCGCGAGACGCTCGGCGTTCATATCGCCGACGATCGTGCACGCGGCGCCGAGCAGGCGCGCCGACGCGGCGGCCGCCATCCCGACAGGGCCCGCGCCCGCGACGTAGACGGTCGAGCCGGGCTTCACGCCGGCCGACACCGCGCCGTGATAGCCCGTCGGCAGGATGTCGGACAGGCAGGTGAGATCGCGGATCTTCGCCATCGCCTGATCGCGGTCGGGGAACTTCAGCAGGTTGAAATCGGCGTAAGGCACGAGCACGTATTCGGCCTGGCCGCCGATCCAGCCGCCCATGTCGACGTAGCCGTACGCGCCGCCCGCGCGCGACGGGTTCACGTTCAGGCACACGCCCGTGTGCTGCTCCTTGCACATCGCGCAGCGGCCGCATGCGACGTTGAACGGCACCGACACGAGATCGCCGATCTTCAGCGTCTCGACGTCGCGGCCGACTTCGATCACCTCGCCCGTGATCTCGTGACCGAGCACGAGGCCGACGGGCGCCGTCGTGCGGCCGCGCACCATGTGCTGATCGGAGCCGCAGATATTCGTGCTGACCACCTTCAGGATCACGCCGTGGCCGATCGCGCGGCCGCTCGGATCGACCATCTTCGGGTAGTCGATCTTCTGCACCTCGACCTTGCCCGGCCCCTGATACACGACACCTCGGTTGCTGCTCATCGCATTGTCTCCATGTCTCGTTGGCGGTGCGCCGCGCCTCGCCCGGCCCGAGCGCTCGGGCGCGTCGGACGGGCTTGCAGCGAGCTTTCCGAGGGTAGTCCGCGAGCCGGGGGGGCGAGCGTCCAAAAACCGACATCGGCTTGGCTGCGGCCGACATCGGAGCGGTAACGGTGGAGGGCAATGGCGATGGCGCTGGTGACTGAGGCGTCGGTGACTGAGGCGGCGGCGACGATCTGCGATCTGCGATCTGCGATCTGCGATCTGCGTGCTGCGTGCTGCGTGCAGTGGGCAGTGGGCAGTGGGCAGTGGGCAGTGGGCAGTGGGCAGTGGGCAGTGGGCAGTGGGCAGTGGATAGTAATCGGCGGTTTGCGGTTTGCGATTTGCGATTTGCGATTTGCGGCGTGAGCCGTGCGACATGCAATCGCCTCGGCATAACGCACGCATTGCGCCAAGCGGCGTCATGCTGCACGACGCAATGCGTGCGTCGCAACATCTTGCGTCCGGTGCGCGTCAACCGCCGAGCGGCCCGTCCGTATCGCCCGGCTCGACAACAGGCGACGCGAGCCGATGCGCGATGCCCGGCGGCTCCGCGATGACGCCGAGCATCAGCTCGGCAATCGCCAAGCCGGACGCTTGCCCGGTAGGCTGCACCACCGCGGTCGCCCGGTGCGGAAACGAGATGTCGCCCGACACGCCGTCGTAGACGATCAGCGATATGTCGTCGACGAAGCGCCTGCCGCTCTCGACGATCGCCCGGAACGCGCCCGCCCCGGCGATGTTGTTGTCGACGACAAGCGCGCTCGGCTGGCTCGGAAGCGCGAGCAAAGCCTGCGTCGCATCGTAGCCGCCGTCGCGCGTGAATGCGCATTCGCGAAACAGCGCGGAATCGAGCTCGATCCCCGCTTCGCGCAGCGCGCGCTCGAAGCCCGCGCGCCGCTGCGCGGCGAAGTTCAGCGTCTGCGACGCACACACGAGCGCGATGCGCTGATGCCCGAACGGGATCAGCCGCTGCACAGCCGCGTGCGCGCCCGCCTCGTTGTCGAAATCGAACCACGCATACGGCGCAGCGCTGGCGGTCCAGCCATATGCGACGAACGGAAATTCGCGCTCCTGAAGAAAACGGATTCTCGGATCGTCGACGAACATTCGCCGCGCCCCGTCGTTCGACATGCCGCGAGCGCCTCGTCACCGGCCGCCGTCGTTCTCCCGAATCACCGCCTCCGCCGCCGCGT
>NZ_LOYJ01000035.1:0-42119 GCF_001526245.1 Burkholderia sp. MSMB1498 | reverse complement strand
ACCGAAGAACCGAAGAACCGAAGAACCGAAGAACCGAAGAACCGAAGAACCGAAGAACCGAAGAACCGAAGAACCGAAGAACTGGCGGAATAGAGGGACAGCGCAACACCGAAACACCGACGCGTCGACCACCGCCGCTGCGCCTTGCGCCGCGAATCGAACGCGCGGACGTTCGATTCGCGCCGTCGTCGTTCACACTTTCGCGAGCGCCTGATCGAGATCGGCGAGCAGATCGTCGATATGTTCGATGCCGATCGACAGCCGCACCGTCTCTTCCTTCACGCCCGCCTTCGCGAGCTCTTCCGGCGACAACTGGCGGTGCGTCGTCGAAGCGGGATGCGTCGCGAGCGACTTCGCGTCGCCGATGTTGACGAGCCGCGTGAAGAGCTGCAGCGCGTCCTGGAACGCGGCGCCCGCGGCGCGCCCGCCCTTCACGCCGAACGTGAGGATGCCCGGCGCGCGGCCCGACAGATAGCGGCCGACGAGCGCGTGATCCGGATGGTTCGGCAGCCCGGAATAGTCGACCCATTCGACCTTCTCGTGCCGAGCGAGATGCTGCGCGATCTTCAGCGCGTTGTCGCTGATGCGGTCGATGCGCAGCGCGAGCGTCTCGATGCCTTGCAGGATCTGGAACGCGTTGAACGGCGAGATCGCCGCGCCGGTGTTGCGCAGCGGGACCACGCGCGCGCGGCCGATGTACGCGGCCTCGCCGAACGCTTCGGTGTAGACGACGCCGTGATAGCTGACGTCCGGCTCGTTCAGCCGCTTGAAACGGTCCGCGTGCGTCGCCCACGGGAACTTGCCCGAATCGACGATCGCGCCGCCGAGGCTCGTGCCGTGTCCGCCGAGATACTTCGTCAGCGAATGCACGACGATGTCCGCGCCGTGCTCGAACGGGCGCAGCAGATAAGGCGTCGGCACCGTGTTGTCGACGATGAGCGGCAGCCCGTGGCGATGCGCGACGTCGGCGAGCGCGGCGATGTCGGTGATGTTGCCGAGCGGATTGCCGACGGATTCCGCGAAGATCGCCTTCGTGCGTGAATCGATCAGCGCCTCGAATGCGGCGGGGTTGCGCGGATCGGCGAAGCGCGTCGTGATCCCGTACTGCGGCAGCGTGTGCGCGAACAGGTTGTAGGTGCCGCCGTACAGCGTGCTCGACGAGACGACGTTGTCGCCCGCTTCGGCGATCGTCAGGATCGAATAGGTGACGGCCGCCTGCCCCGACGCGAGCGCGAGCGCGCCGACGCCGCCTTCGAGCGCCGCGACGCGCTGCTCGAGCACGTCGTTGGTCGGATTCATGATCCGCGAATAGATGTTGCCCTGAACCTTCAGATCGAACAGGTCCGCGCCGTGCTGCGTGTCGTCGAACGCGAACGCGACCGTCTGGTAGATCGGCACCGCGGCGGCGCGCGTCGTCGGATCGGGGCGATAGCCGCCGTGCACGGCGATGGTTTCGAGGCGCCAGTCGGCGGATGCGGGTTCGGTCATGATGGGTCTCCGGTCGGCCTGCTTTCGTGAAGGTGTCGGCCGATTATAGGAGCCGCGGTTGCGCGCTTTTAGCTTGTTTGGTGACAAGCTTATGCGCGGGCGGGAGAAATGCCGCGGGCGGCGTGCGATGCGGGGCGCAATGCCGCGCGGAAGGCGGACGGAAGGCGGGCGATGGATGGCGCGCCGGGCGCGAACGTGCCGGATGTGCGCTTTTGCCGCTGGATGGTTCGCCGGTTCGCGTGCGCGCTCGTTCTTCCGCTGCGCGCACGTGCCCGCGTCGCGCGCGAGCGTCAGCCGTCGACGTTCGCCGCGAAATTCAATTCGACGCCGTTGCCCGCCGGATCGTCGAAGAACAGCTGATGCTGGCGCGTGAGCGGCACGTCGGCGCTCGAAAACCGGATGCCGAACCGCTGCAGGCGCGCGATCGTTTCCGGCAGATCGCTGCACGCGAACGCGACATGATCGAACGTGTTCGTGACGTTCGGCGCGCGCGATTCGCCGGGGCTCGCTTCAGACAGATGCAGCACGGCCTGCGCGCCGGCATACAGCCAATAGCCGTGGCTGCGGAACGGCGGGCGATCGCCGGGCCGCAGTCCGACGACGTCGACATAGAAGTCGCGCAGCGTATCGAGGAGCGGACGCGGCGCGCGCAGATTGTAGTGATCGAGGCCGGTGACGGACATGGCGGGCGGGCAGCTGGCTGGAGAATGGACCCGAAGCGGTCATTCTAGCGCGCGCCGGAGGGCGGCGTGACGGCGTGCGTCGAATCGGCGAACGCGCGTGCCGGCGATCGATTCGCCGCTTGCAACGCCGGCGAGGCGAGTTGCGCCGGGCGCGACGATGCTTCGAAAGATGCCGCTCGTTCGCTGGCGACGGTCGTGCATTCAAGACCGGCGACGACGTGCGGGGCATTCGGCGCGCACGCCGCACGCGTGCACGCTTGCCGGAGACGTCGGCTTCAGGATGTCTCGCGCGAAGCACGGCGGCGCTTCGGCGCGCGCGGCCCGCACGCCGCACGCGTGATGTCGCACGATGCGCGAATGTGCAGCCGCTTCGCGGTTTTTCGTGCCTCGGCGCGAAGAACCGCATCGTTGCGATGCGGCACGCTGTCGACGGGCGGCACGCGATGCGTTGCGCCGCAAGGGCGCGGCGCGCGATCGGCGCGGCCGTATCGAAGGCACGCGGCATGCGCACTTGCGAACGCCGGCTTGCGCATGCCGATGCTTGCGCAAGCCGCTCGTGCGACTCATCGGCGATGGGCGATCGAGGCGTGCGCCGGCCGGGCGCCGACAGGCTCGGTACGGTCGGGCGACGCGACATGTCGCCGTGCGATGCGGCGTTTCAAGCGCTTCCGCTACACTGCGCCGCATCGCATCGCATCGCATCGCATCGCATCGCATCGCGTCGCATCGCATCGCGTCGCGTCGCATCGCATCGCGTCGCGTCGCGTCGCGTCGTACGCACCGCATCGCGCCACGCCACGCCACATCACATCACATCACATCACATCACATCACATCGCAAAGCAAAGCAAAGCAAAGCAAAGCAAAGCCGCGCCGCGCCTCCCAACACCTACGCGTCCGCCCGCCCCCGCAGATGACGCGCGACCGAAGCGAGCTTTTCGCAAGTCTCCGTCCATTCGCGCTCCGGCGTCGACAGCGGAACGAGCCCCGCGCCGGCCTGCAGCCAGCAGCGCTCGCCGTCCCGATACACGGAGCGCAGCACGAGCGCCGCGTCCATCGCGCCTTCGCTGTCGACGACGAACACGCAGCCGCTGTACAGGCCGCGCAAGCGTCGTTCGTGGCGCCGGATGCTGTCGAGCGCTTCCCGCTTCGGAATGCCCGACGCCGTGACGGCGGGGAACAGCTTCTCGAACGCATGCCACGCATGGCGGCCCGCCGCGAGCCGCCCGCGCACGCGCGACGCGAGATGCTGGACGGTGCCGCGCCGGTAGACGCTCATGAATTCGCTGACGCCGAGCGAATCGGCGTCACAGACGGACGACATTTCGTCCATCGCCAGTTGCACCGATACCGCATGTTCGGCGATTTCCTTCGCGTCGCGCAGCAGCTCGCGCCGCAGGCGCGCGTCTTCGGCGTCGTCGCCCGTCAGTGCGCGCGTGCCGGCGAGCGGCTGCGTGCTGACGAAGCCGTCGGCGCTCACTTCGACGACCGTCTCGGGGCTGAAGCCGTAGGCTTCAAAAGCGCCGTCGCGAAGCAGGAACGAGCGCGCCGGCGTGTTCGTCCGGCGGCCCGCGACGTAGCTCGACACCGTGTCGAGCGATGCCGGAACCTCGACCGCGCGCGACAGGATCACCTTCTGATACGCGTCCGCCTGCATCTCGCGCACCGCGGACGCGACCTGCTCCTTGTATGCGGCGGCGTCGCGATCGTCGTCGATCGCCTCGAGACGCGCGCCGGACTCGGCGTCGCGCGCGGCGTCCTGCGTCATGACCAGCTCGGCGAGCGTCGCGAGCGCGTCGGGCTCCAGGCTGCGGATCAGCGTGCGGCCGCTCGACATCCGGATCTCGCTTTGCGGAATCGCGAGCCGCAGCAGCGGCGCGTCGCCGCGCGCGCCGGCGACGCCGTACGTCAGATGCGCGAACTCGAAATGGGCGCGGCCGTACGCGCGCCATGCGTCGATCCCGACGTCGGCGAGCGCGGTCGCGATCGCGTCGCACGGCGGCACGTTGCGCCAGCATGCGCCGTCGCTGCGGCGCACCGCGCCGTCCGGCTCGACAATCACGCTCAACGCCGAATCGATGCCGACGCTCCATTCGCCGTCACGCTCGTAGAGCGTGCAATGCCGGCTCGGCAACGCGCGCATCACGCGCGACGCGAGCTCGAGCGGCTCGCTTCGCACGCTCAGTTGCCGCTCGACGTAACGCCGCGCCGGGGCGGCGTCGCGCGCGCGGGCGAGCGCGATCAGGCGCTGCTTGTCGATCTTGCCGACCGACGTCAACGGCCAATGCGCGGCGATTTCGATCTGGTCCGGCTGCTTGAATTCGCTGAGCCCGCGCGCGCGCAGCGCCTGCTTGAGCGTGGCGGCGTCGAGCGCATCGCGCTGCGGGCGCACGAACGCGCAGATGCGCTCGCCGAGCAGCGCGTCGGGAACCGCGACGACGGCCGAATCCTGCACGCCCGGCAGCGTATTGAGCAACTGCTCGATTTCCGCGGCGGAAATTTTTTCGCCGCCGCGATTGATCTGCTCCTTGATGCGGCCTTCGACGATCAGGTTGCCGGCCGCATCGCGGCGCACGAGATCGCCGGTGCGGTAATAGCCGTCGGCCGTGAAGCTGCGCGCGTTGTGCTCCGGCGCGCGATAGTAGCCGCGGATCGTGTACGGCCCGCGCGTCAGCAGCTCGCCGATCTCGCCGGCGCCGACGTCGCGGCCGTGCGCGTCGACGATGCGGATGTCGTCGCGCGACGACAGCGGCCGCCCCTGCGTGTGCACGATCGTATCGAGCGAATCGTCGAGCCGCGTGTAGCAGAGCAGCCCTTCGGCCATGCCGAACACCTGTTGCAGACGGCAGCCGAGCACGTCGGGCAGGCGGCGCGCGAGCGGCGGATCGAGCCGCGCGCCGCCGACCTGGACGAGCCGCAGGCTCGACAGATCGCTGCGCTCCCATTCGCGCGCCTGCGCCCAGAGCTGCGCGAGCGGCGGCACGAGCGCGACGTGCGTGACCCGCTCGCGCGCGATCAGCGGCATCGCTTCGTCGCAGCTCGCCGTGTCGGACAGCACGACGGTGCCGCCGCGCGACAGCGTGCCGAGTATGCCGGGGCACGCGAGCGTGAAGTTGTGCGCGGCCGGCAGCACCGCCAGATAGACGCTCGCTTCGTCGAGCCGGCAGAGCTCGGCCGACGCGCCGAAGTTGTACGCGTAGTCCGCATGCGTGCGCGGAATCAGCTTCGGCGTGCCGGTCGTGCCGCCGGACAGGAGCAGCAGCGCGACGTCGGCCGGCGCGGGCGGCGTCAACGCGCGCGGCGGCGCGTCGAGCGACGCGAGCGGCACGATGCGTTCGTCGCCGTGCCGGCCCGGCCCGCCGTCGACGACGACGCGGCGCAGCGACGGATGCGCGTCGAGCATCTCGACGGCGAGCGATCGCGCGTCGACGCCGTCGGTTTCGTCCGCGACGAAGTAGGCGGCGGGCTCGGCGATGCGGCAGAGCGCGTCGATGTCGCGCGAGCGCTGCGTCGGCATCGCGAGCACGGGCACCACGCCGAGGCGAAAGAGGGCGAAGCAGACGGTGACGAACGCGATCCCGTTCGGCAGCTGAACCATCGCGCGGTCGCCGGGGCGCAGGCCGAGCCCGTGCAGCCCGGCCGCGAGCCGATCGACGCGGCGATCGAGCGCGGCGAACGGCACGCGCTCGCCGCCCGCGACGAGCGCGGTGCGCGTCGCGTGATCGGCCGCCCAGCGGCGCAGATGCTCGCCGAGCGGCAGCGCGGCGCCGGAGTGGTCAGGGGCGGCCGCGACGGTGCGGGCCGTTTCGTTCGGATTCGGATGAAGAAGAGTTTCCATGAGCTTCTCTGAGGGTCACACACATGCGGAAGTCGACTCGAGCCGGCGCAGGATCTGTTGCAGAAACGCGCGCGGCCTGCGGGTCGCGTAGAAGTGGTCGCCGGGCATCGCGATCGGCTCGTCCGCGTGAGCGAGCCAGTCGCGCCACGCGGCGACTTCGTCGCGCGACGCCTCGGCGTCGCGGCTGCCGTAGACGAGCAGCGTCGGCGTGTCGATACGGCGCCGGGCGGCATGCGGCGGGCGGCGATAGGCCTCGGTGATCCGGAAATCGGCGCGCAGCATCGGCAGGAAGATCGCGAGCAGCGACGGATCGGACAGCAGCGTCGGGTCGCTGCCGCCGATCTCGACGAGCTGATCGACGAACGCGCGGTCGTCGAGATGGCTGAGCAGGCGCCGCCCTTGCAGGTGCGGCGCGTGGCAGCCGGACAGCACGAGCGCGAACGGCGGCGCGCCGCGCCGCTCGAGGCGCTCGCAGGTTTCGAACGCGACCTGCGCGCCCATGCTGTGGCCGGCGAGGATCAGCTTGCCGGGCGACGCGCGCGTGTCGATCAACTCGTCGGCGAGCTGATCGGCGAGCCCGCCGATGTCGTCCGCGGCCGGCTCGCGCATCCGGTGGTCGCGGCCCGGATAGATCGCGAGCGCGACGTCGACGCCGAAATCGTCGACCTGGCGCCAGTCGCGGAACGCGCTGCTGCTGCCGCCCGCGAACGGGCACATGACGAGCCGCCACGCGGCCGGCTCCGGCGACGCGATCCATGGGCGCAGCATCCGCCGCTCGTTCATGCCGCCACCTGCTCGTCGGATTGCGCGTCGACGAGCGCGCGCGGATCGATCGCCGGCGGCGGCGCGACGCTGCGCTCGCGCGCGGGGCCCGCGCATTGCAGCGCCTTTTGCCAGACGCGGGCGAGCGCGAGCTGATAGGCGGCGTCGAACGCGGCGGGCGGCGGCGCGCCGTCGAGATGCCGGCGCAGCGCGTGCAGCACGTGCGCGACGCCCGCGGGGCCGTCGGCCTCGAGCGCGTCGCGCCAGCTCGCCGGCGCGGGATGCAGCGGCAGTGCGGGCGGCAGGTCGAGATGCGCGCCGTCGGCGCCCGTCGTCCGGTACGCGCTGCGCTGGCTGTCGCGATGTCGCGGGTCGTACAGCGCGGCGGTCCAGACGACCGGGCCGTAGCTCGCCTCGAGCGACAGATAGCCGGACGGCCAGCCGAGCGTGAGCTGATGCATCGCGAGGCTGTGCAGATCGGGATCGTCGGGATCGAGATAGGTCTGCAAGCGCAGCGTCGCGCGGCATCCGGGCAGGCCGATTCGCAGCGTGCGGAACGCGGGATCGTCGTCGGCGGCGCCGTCGATGGTCGCGTCGACGGCGCCGCTCGCCTGCAGCAGCAGATCGAGCGACGAATAGAGCAATTGCCGGCTCGTGGCGAGGTGCGCGAAATGCGCGGGCTCGCCGCCGAGCGCATGCCGCACGCGCCGCGCGCGATCGATCCAGCAGCGGCCGGCCGGCGTGTGCGCATAGAAGCTGTTGACCCAGTGCGCGCATTCGCGTTGCGCGGCGAGCCGTTGCAGGCGGGCGATGTCGTCCGGATGCAGCGGATGCTCCTGCACGACGTGCACGCCGCGTTCGAGGAACGCCTGCGCGAGCGACGTGCCGGCGCCGCCGACGACCGTCGAGCGGACGACCACGCACGCGATGTCGATGTCGCCCGGCACCTCGTCGATCGACGTGTAGAGCGGAATGCCGAACGCGTGAGCCAGTTGCCGCGCGCGCGGGCTGCCGTTCGCGAGGAGGCCCGCGAGCTCGAGCCCCGGCTGCGGCGCGAGAAACGCGTTCAGATAGGTTTCGCCGAATTTCGCGCCGGCGACGAGTACGCGCCTGTTGCGCGCGTGAGTGGATTTCATGCGACTTTCTCCTGCGGGCGGCGATGATCGTCGCGCCACTGCCGGAACAGGGCGGCGACATGTTGCGCTCGTGCGTCGTCCATCACGAGCGTCCAATGGTCTGCGTCGAGCGTGTGGCGTTGCGCGTGCGCGCCCCAGCCGTGCCAGTCGCGCTCGGCCGGCTGCCAGACGGACGGGCGATGCGCGGCGGCGATCCACAGGCAGCGGATCGGCAGCGGGGCGGGCGCGGGGTGGCGCGCGAGCAGGCCGAGCAGATCGCCGATGCGTGCGAGCCAGCGCTCGCCGTCGGCGGCGTTCGAGCGTTCGGGCAGCAGCCCGGCCGCCTGCGCGGCGTGGACGAAGCATGCGGTCTGCTCGTCCGCGTCGCGCTGTTCGAGATCGTCGGGCAGCGGCACGGCGACGCGCCCTCGTGCGAGCAGACGCAACAGCGATGCGCGATCGGCGTGGCGGAAATCGTCGCGGCACACGGGATCGAGCAGCACGAGTTCGACCGTCTCGCCGCGCGCGTGCAGCAGGCGCGCGGCCTCGGCGGCGACGGTCGCGCCGTACGACCAGCCGATCAGCGTGTACGGCCCGTGGGGCTGCGATGCGCGCATCGCCTGCACGTAACGGCCGGCGAGCGCGCCGAGATCGGCGGGCAGCGCGGCGTCCGGCGCGCGCAGGCCGTGGACGCGGCAGTCGAGGCGGCGCGCGAGCGTCACGTACGCGGCGAGCTCGCCGTCGGACGCGTGGAACACGAACACGCGCGCCGGATCGCGTCCTTCGGCAAGGGGCACGACGCAGTCGCCCGCCTGCGCTTCGGTCGCCGGCGGCGCGGTCAGCGTCGCGCAGAACGCGCCGAGCGTCGGCTGCGCGAAGAGCGCCTGCAGGCTCGCGCCGCGCATGCCGCCGCGATTGAGCTGCGCGATCATGCGCGTCGCGATCAGGCTGTCGCCGCCCGACTGGAAGAAGTCGCTGTCGCGATGGATCGGGCACTTCAGCAGCGCCTGCCACGCTTCGCCGACGCTGCGCTCGAGCGCGGCCTGTGCGTGCGGGTCGCGCGGCGGCGCGACGGGCGCGCGCGCCGCGCGGGCCGGCGTTTCGTCGGCCGCTTCGCGATGCCGCTCGGCGACGCGGTCCGCATATCGATCGATGCGCTCGCATTGCCGGATGCGCGCGGGCGGCAGCGCGCGGCCGAAGCGCGCGCGCAGCTCGCGTTCGAGCGCACGGGGCTCGAGCCGGCCGACGTGCGTCGCGCGCGCGAGCACGAGATGCTGGCGCAGCGGGCTGCGTTCCTGCTCCGGCCACGCGAGCTCGACGGTGAAGCCCGCCTGCCCGAGCGCGTCGCGCCATGACGGCAGATCGAGCATCGGCTTGTCGTCGGCCGTGCGGAAGTCTTCGTAGCCGTTCAGGCCTTCGATGAAGCCGATGCTCGCCATCTGCAGCGCGCTGTCGCGTTCGGTCGCCTCGATCATCAGCAGGCGGCCGCCCGGCTTCAGCAAGCGCCCGAGGCGGCGCAGCGAGCGCACGACGTCGCTCGCGTCGTGCAGCACGTTGACCGCGACCACGACGTCGTAGCCCGCTTCGGGATGCGCATCGAAATCGACCGGCGCGTTGATGTCGAAGATCGCGTAGTCGAGCTTCGCGTGATCGGCGAAGCGTTCGCGCGCGGCGTCGAGGAACAGCGTCGACACGTCGGTGAAGCGGTAGCCGTGCAGCCGGCCGTCGAGCGCGGGCACGAGATGGCGTGTCGTCGCCGCGGTGCCGGCGCCGACTTCGAGCACGCGCAACCCGCCCGCCGGCTCGCCGAGCGCGCGCGCGATCTGCGCGGCGCTTCGGTTCAGGCAGTCGATCGCCGGATTGTCGCTGTACAGCGCGCGGGTGACCGCATCGTCGTCGTCGAACAGCAGCGCGAGCGGCGCTTGCGTGCCGTCGAACAACGCGTCGTGGCGCGCGATGCATGCGTCGAGATACGCGCCGAGCGCGCGGCTCCAGTCGGCTTGCGGCAGCGCTTCGGCCGCATCGGGAACCGCATCGAGCGCGCGCTCGCAGATGAACGCGTCGCCTTCGCGCCGCAGCCAGCCGCGCTCGGCGAGCGCGATCAGCCATTGGCGCGCCAGCCGGCGATACTGCGGCAGCGCGCGCAGGCGCGATTGCACGTCGTCGAGATCGTGGCGCTGCCCGGCTTGCGCGAACAGGCCGTGGCGATTCAGCGTCCGGGCGATGCCGTGCAGCGCGCGCGCTTCGAGCCAGCGCCACGTCGCGTCGATTTCCGCGAGCTGAGCGGCGTCGAGCATCGGCAGCGCGGACGCCAACGCCAGCGGCGCGTCGAGCGACGGCGGCGGCGCGCCGCATGCGTGCGCAGCGCAGACGACGATGTCGAGCGTGCGTCCGTCCTCGGCGAGCGCGGCGTCGGCGTCGGCCACGCCGTGCTGCGCGCGCAGTGCGTCCTCGATGTCGCGCAGATCGACGCCGGTGTCGACCGGGTCTTCCGAATCGCCTGCGTTGCCGACATGCAGCGGCCAGCGCCGACGTTCGAAATCCGCCCATGCGCCGTCGTCGCGCAGCTTCGCGAGCCCCGGCTGCATCATCCGCTCCGGTTGCGCGGCGGCGCCGCGCAGCAGGCACCGGTAATCGTCGAACATCGCCTGCGCGGCGCCGGGCGCGAGCACGTCGTCCATGCAGTACCAGCTGAACACGAGATCGCCGTCGACTTCCATCACCTGATGGTCGAGCCAGACCTGCGGCGTCTGCGTGAACACATGAACGGGCTCGCCGAACAGGCTCGTCATCGCCTGGTCGATGCTCAGGCCGTCGAGCGACATCCCGAGCATGCTCGTGAACACGACCGGCATCAGCGGCCGGCGCGGATCGTGCGCGCGGCCGCGCGACAGCTCGCGCATCAGCTCGATGCCGTTGACCTGGCTGTGCGCGAGGCGCTGCCAGAGCCGTTGCTGCGTGCGCTCGATCGTGTCGCGCAGCGTCGGCCCGCCGCCGAGCGCGAAATCGATCAGCAGCACCGACGTGAAATCGCCGATCAATTGGGAGACCTGCGGATGGTCGGGCCGCCGGTTGAAGAACGTCAGGTTCAGCGTGAAGTCCGGATGCCGGCTCCAGCGTTCGAGCGTGTGCGCGAAGAGCGCGAGCAGCGCGGCCGACGGCGTCGCGCCCCAGCGCTGCCATTCGCGTTTGAGCGTGTCCCAGTCCGCGCGCGCGAGGCGCGCCTGATACGTGGTGAAGCGGGGCCGCGCATCGTCGGCGCGCGCGGGCGCGAGCGGCAGCACGGGCGCGGGCGGCAATTGCGGCAGCGTGCGCTGCCAGTAGCGCCACGATGCCTGCCAGTCGGGCGCGTCGCGGCGTGCGTGCTCGGCGAGCACGTAATCGCGGAACGTGATCTGCAGCGGCTCGAGCGCCGCGCCGCGATACGCGCTCGCGAGATCGTCCATCATCACCTTGAAGCTCTGCACGTCGAACAGCAGCAGGTCGAGGTTCATGTGGAGCCGGTAGCGCGTGTCGTCCAGCTCGGTCACGACGAGCTCGAAGAGCGGCCAGCGGTCGGCGGGCAGCACGCGGTACGACAGCTCGTCGCGGGTGCGTTCGAGCGCGCGCGCCTGCTCGTCGGCGGCGGCGCGCGTCAGGTCGCGCCGCTGCGGCCGGTATGCGGGCACGTCGCGCAGAATCCGCTGGCGGCCGTCGGCGTCGACGATCATCCGGAGCATGTCGTGGCGCGCGACGAGCGCGTTCCACGCGGCCTCGAAGCGCGCGAGGTCGAACGTGTCGTGCCGCATGTCCCATTCGAACAGCACGTGGCATGCGACGCCGCCGTACGCGATCAGATCCGTGCGGCCGAGCCAGTACGCGTGCTGGATCGGCGTCAACGGGAACGGCTCGAAGCGGTTCGCGGGATCGTGGACGAGGATGCCCGCGGCCGGATCGGGCGCGCCGGCGCCAGCGGGCGCGGATTCGGCGATCAGGCGGCCGATTCCGGCGACCGTCATATCGCGGTACGCGCGCTCGGCGTCGAGCCTCACGCCGAGCTGCGACTCGACCGCGCTGCGCAATTCGAGGAACAGCAGCGAATCGAGGCCGAGCTTCAGCAGATCGCGTGTCGGCGTGAGCTGCGCGAGGTCGTCGAGCTTCAGTTGCGCGGCGATGCGCGCGGTCAGCCAGCGGCAGACGGCCTCGACGTCGCGCGGATCGGGGCGCTCGGCGGCGAGCGTTGCGCCGGCGGCGGCCGGTGCGCAGGATTCGGCGGAAACCCCCGCTGCCGGGTTGCGCGCGAGTCGGGCGGGCGATTGATCGGCGTCGGTGCCGAACAGCGCGCGGCGGCCGGCGTCGAGCCGCTCGTGCAGCACGCGCATCGCGAGCCGGTACGGCGCGCCGCGCATCACGGCCTGTTCCAGATGCCATAGGCCCTCCGCGGTCGACAGCACGCCCATTCCGTTTTCCGCGAGCTTGCGCTGCAACGCGGATTGCGCCGCGCGGCCGGCTTCGCCCCACGCGCCCCATGCAACGGAGATCACGCTCGGCGTTTCGTCGCCGGCGTGCGCGTCGGCGAGCCCGTCGAGATACGCGCTCGCGAGCGCGTGCGCGCCTTGCCCCGGCGCGCCGAGCGCGGCGGCCGCCGACGAATAGCAAACCAGATAGCGCGCGCCGTGCGCGCCGAGCCAGTCGCGCAGCACGCGCGCCGCGTCGGCCTTCAGCGCGAGCACGGGCGCGACGCGTTCGGCGTCGAGCGCGGCGAGCGGCGCATCGTCGAGGATGCCAGCCGCATGAATCGCGCCCGCGACGCCGCCGTCAGCGTGCAGCGCGTGCAATGCCGCCGCCAGTTGCGCGGGCTCGGCGACGTCGCAGCGCACCCAGCGCAATTCGCCTCGATGCTGCGCGGCGATTTCGCGCTGGAACGCGGGCCAGTCGTCGTGCGCGCGCGGCGCGACGAGCGCGATGCGGCGCGCGCCGTGGCGCGCGAGCCAGCGCACGCTCAGTCGGCCGAGGCCGCCGAACGCGCCGGTGACGACGTGCCAGCGTTCGTCGGCGAACCCGCCGGCGGGCAACGCGGGCGCGGCGTAGGGCTGAGCCGCGAGCGACGGCGCATGCACGCGGCCGTCGCGGACCGCGAGCCAGCGCGCGCCGTGGCCGAGCGCGCCGAGCGCGCCGAGCGCCGGCGGCAGATCGCGCCATGCGGCGTGCGGATGCAGATCGATCGCGGCGAGCATACGGTCCGGCTGCTCGGCGGCCGCGACGCGCAGCAGCCCCCAGGCGGCGCGATGGGCGGGCGCGACGGGATCGTCGGCGCGGATCTTCCATGCGCCGCGCGTCACGACGACGAGCGGCGCACGGCTTGCATCGGACAGCGCGTCGAGCAAGGCGGCGGCGACCTCGTGCGGCGAATGCGCGTCGGAGTCGAGCACGAGCAGCCGGCACTCGGCGCTCGGCGAGACCGGGACGCCCGCCGCGCGCAGCGTGTCGGCGAGCGGCGCGGATTCGGCGTGCAAGGCGATGTCGCTCGCATCCGGCGACGCGTCGGGCACGGGCCGCCAGCGCCAGCCGTAATGCGTGTCGCGCGCCGGCTGCGGCGCGGGCAGGTCGCGGGCGTCGGAGCCGGAGTGGCCATGGCCGGAGTCGGCATTGGCGTCGGCGTCGAGCGGCCGCCACGCGCCGGCCTCGTCGCGCGCGTCGAGCGCGATTCGCGCCGCGCCGAACAGGCTGCCGCACCAGCGCAGGCGCACGAGCGTGAGCCATGCGGGCGCGCATTCGGGCGCACGAATCGCCGGAGCCGCCCGGCCGCCGCCGTGGCGGGCCGCCAGTTCCGCGGCGCTGCGCGCGAGCCGTTGCCGCCACGCGTCGCGCTCGCCCGCGCAATCGGACCAGTCGGCGAGATAGACGCCGTCGTCGGTGAGCGGCTGGCCGACCAGCGGATCGGCGTCTTCGTCGAGCCACGAGGCGGCGCTCGCCGGGCGGCCCGGCATGCTCGCGAGCACGATGTGCTCGCTGATGCCGGACGTCGGCGCGCCGTCGTCCGGCAGCCAGTCGACGCGCTCGAAGCCCGCCTCGACGCATTGCGCCTTCCAGCGCGCGGTCGACAGGAACAGCTCGCCGCCGCGCGCGTCCTCGTCGTGCAGCGGCAGCACGAGCGGGCCGAACACGAAATCGAAGAGCCGCATCGGCCGCGTGATCTCGCGCATCAGCAGGCGGCCGCCCGGCTTCAGCAGCGGCGCGAGGTTCGCGAGCGTGCGGCCGACGTGCTGCGTCGCGTGGATCACGTTCGCCGCGACGATCAGATCGTATGCGCCCGCTTCGAAGCCTTGCGTTTGCGCATCTTTCTGCAAATCGAACACGCGATAGTCGACGCATCCGTGAGCGGCGAATTTCTGCTCGGCGCGCCGCGTGAAGATGGGCGAGATGTCGGTGAAGTCGTAGCGCACGTTCGGCGCGCCGTCGAGCTCCGGCAGCAGCCAGGCGGTTGTGCCGCCCGTGCCGCCGCCGACTTCGAGGATTCGGAACGGGCGATGCGCGCGCCGGCCCGCCTGCCGCTCGCGGACGAGCCCCGCGACGACGCCCGCGGCGATCTGGTTGAAATAGCGGCCGAAGCTGAATTCCTGATACAGCACCTCGACGCCGCTCGACGCGCTGTCCGGGAAGATCACCGCGATCGGCTCGATGTCGCCGCGCATCATCGCGTACAGGCTGTCCCCGGCGCGCGCGACGGTGTCGGCGATCGCGTCGAAGCCTTCGCAGCACTCGCGCAGGATTTGCAGCAGCGCGTCGCGATCGGCGTGCGGCACGGCGAGCGCGGGGGCGTAGCGGTCGCCGTCGCGGCGGTAGTAGCCGTCTTCGACGCATGCGTTCAGCAACCGCACGAGCAACTGGCGATGACGCGGCAGCAGACGGCCCGCGCGCAGGATGCCGAGTGCGCTCGCGCCTTCGTCGAAGCGCTCGCCGACGCAGCGGCGCACGAGCCGGTCGACGTAGATCGCATGCAACTGCGTGACGCAATCGTAGAGCCGTTGCAGGCGCGGCAGATCGAGCGAGGTGGCGGCCGTGGCCGCGATTCGCCGGCCTTCGGCGAGCGCGAGATCGAAATCGCCGCCGTGCGCGGCGGGCGGTGCGGCGGCCGCTGCCGGCCGCGCGTCGCGCCAATAGCGCTCGGTATCGAACGGATAGCGCGGCGCGTGCAGCTTGCGGCCGGACGAAGGCAGCACCTTCGCCCACGGCAGCGCGACGCCCGCCGCATAGAGCTCGAGCAGCGCCTGCCGCGTTTGCGCGAGCGCGGGCTGCCGCCGCCGCGCGCTCGCGATCCAGCGCGCGCCCGGCTGCGCGCCGCGCAGGCCGATGCCCGTCAGTTGCGCATCCGGCCCGAGTTCGAGAAACACGTTCGCGCCCTGCGCGAGCGCGTGACGGATCGCGTCGGCGTAACGGACCGGCTCGCGCATGTGCCGCCGCCAGTAGTCGCGCGCGTTGAGCCCGTGCGCATCGATCGGCCCGCCGAGCAGCGTCGACACGAGCGGCACGCGGCCGGGTGCGGCATTCAGCTGCGCGGTCGCGCGCTCGAACGCGTCGAGAACCGGATCGAGCAGCGCCGAATGCGCGGCGCCCGTCACCGCGAGCCGCGCGTGCCGGATGTTGCGCGCGACGAGATCGGCCGCGAGCGTGTCGATCGCATCGCTTCGGCCGGAGAACACGAGATGGCGTTCGTCGTTGTACGCGGCGACGTCGACGCCGGCGCACGCCGCGAGCGGCAGCAACGCGTCGGCGCCGGCGAACGCGGCGAGCATCGCGCCCTGCGCGCAGCGCTGCATCAGCGCGCCGCGCAGCCGGACGAGCGGCATCGCCTGCTCGATCTCGTAATGCCCGGCGACGACCGCGGCCGCGTATTCGCCGACCGAATGGCCGATCACGAGCTGCGGTTCGAGACCGAGCGCCCGCCAGTGCGCGGCCATCGCGAGTTCGAACGCGACGATCGCGGGCTGCGCGTAGTCCATCCGTTCGAGCAGATCGCCGCGCTCGCCGAACATCGCGTCGCGCAGCGGGACGTCGAGTTCGCCGTCGCAGGCCGCGAAGCAGCGATCGAGACACGCGGCGAACGCGCTCGACTGCCGGTAGAGCGTCTGCCCCATGCCCGGCCAGTGCGAACCCTGGCCCGTGAAGAGCCAGGCCATCTGCCCGGCTTCGCCGCTGCCGCGATGGACGAGCGCATCGTCTTCGCCCGCCGCGAACGCGTCGAGCGCCGCGATCGTCTCTGTGCAGAACGGCACCGCGAGCCGGTGCGGCAGATCGAGCTGCCGGCCGTGCAGCGCGGTGTGGAGCAGGTCGCGCGCGTTCGCGCGCTTCAACGCATCCGCATAGCTGCGCGCGAGGCGCTGCAGCGCCGGCTCGCTCGCCGCGCTCAGCAGTAGCGCCGCGCCCGCGTCCGGCTGTGCGTGGCTGTCGTCGCTTTCGCTCTCGCTTTCGCTTTCGCCTTCGCTTTCGGTTTTGCCGTCGCCATTGCAGTCGATGTCGCCATTGCCATTGCCATTGCCGTCGCCATTGCCGCCGACGGCCGCGCGCAGCGCGTCCGGCAGCGACGCGACGACCATATGGCAGTTCGTGCCGCCGATGCCGAACGACGACACGCCGGCCACGCGCGATGCGTCGTTCCACGGCTGCGCGTCGGTGGGCACGAAAAACGGGCTGTCGTCGAGGCCGAGCGCCGGATTCGGCTTGCGCAGATGCAGGCTCGGCGGAATCGCGCGCCGCTCGACGGCAAGCACGGCTTTCAGCAGGCTCGCGATGCCGGCGGCTGTGTCGAGGTGCCCGACGTTGCCCTTGACCGAGCCGAGCGCGCAGCGCGGCCCTTCGTCCGCCCGATGGAAGACGCCGCGCAATGCTTCGAGTTCGATCGGATCGCCGAGCGGCGTGCCGGTGCCGTGCGCTTCGACGAGGCCGATCTGCGTGCTGTCGACGCCCGCGAGCATCAGCGCGTCGCGAATCGCGTCGCGCTGGCCGGCCGCCGACGGCGCCGTGTAGCCGACCTTGCGGTCGCCGTCGTTGTTGATTGCGCTGCCGAGCAGCACCGCGACGACGGGGTCGCCGTCGCGCAGCGCGTCGCCGAGCCGGCGCAGCACGATCGCGCCGACGCCGTTGCCGGCGAACGTGCCCTGCGCGTCGGCGTCGAACGGCCGGCAACGGCCGTCGGGCGAGAAGATCATGCCCGGCTGATGCAGATAGCCCGCGTGCTGCGGAAACGACACGGCCACGCCGCCCGCGACCGCCATGTCGCATTCGCCGGAGCGCAGGCTCTCGCATGCGAGGTGCGCCGCGACGAGCGAGCTCGAGCACGCGGTCTGCACGGCGAGCGCCGGCCCGCGCAGGTTCAGCTTGTACGCGACGCGCGTCGCGACGTAGTCCTTGTCGTTGCCCATCAGCGACTGCAGGCCCTTGACCTGCGCGACTTCGGCGATCCGCAGCGGTTCCTGGCCCGGATACGTGCTCACGCGCGCCGAGCCGAACACGCCGGTGCGATGCGCCACGTTGCGCGGCGCGTAGCCCGCGTGCTCGAGCGCATGCCAGACGATCTGCAGGAAGAGGCGCTGCTGTGGGTCGATCGATTCGGCTTCCTGACGGGAATGGCCGAACAGCGCGGCGTCGAACGCGTCGGCGTCGCGCACGACGGTGCCGACATTAACGAAGTTCGGCGCATCGATCGTCGCGGCGTCGAGGCCCGCGTCGAGCATTTCCTGCCGCGTGAAGCGGCGGCTGCATTCGGCGCCGGCGAGCAGGTTGCGCCAGAACGCGTCGCTGTCGTCCGCTTCGGGGAAGCGGCATGCGTGGCCGATCACGGCGATCGGCTCGCCGTGCGGGTAGTGCGTCGCGAGCAGCGCGTCGAGGTCCGCGGCCGGGCGCGCGGACGAGGTGGCTTTATCCATGACTGGTTTCGAGAGAGGGTTCGTGAACGGCGGGTGAGGGCGCGGCCGCGGCAGGCCGCGCGAGCCGGCGGCACAGTCGGATCGCGGGCCACAGGCTCGCGACGGCCAGCGCGGCGAGCAACGCGAGCACCGGGCGATAGCCGGTGACGTCGCTCACGCGCAGCACGGCCATCGACATCAGCATGGCGACGGCCATGTCGGTCGACTGGAACAGCGCATAGTCGGATGCCGGCTGGTGAGGGCGGGTGAGCCCCATCAGCACGTTGTAGAGCGTGACGAAGCCGATCGCCGCCGCGACGTTGACGGCGCCGAACGCGAGCGTCCATTCGCGCACGCCGAAACGCGGATAGCCCGCGGCGAGCACGCCCGCGATCAGCGGGAACGTGAGCATCACGGGCAGCACGCAGCGCCATGGGCCGAAGCGGCGCATCGCCCAGCCGCCGAGCGCGATGCCGATGCCGCTCGCGACCGTGCTGTAGATCGTGACGACTTCGCCGAGCGCGCTGAGGCCGAGCCCCGCGTCGACGAGCAGCACGGTTTGCAGCGCCATCAGCCCGCGCATCGCGACGAGGTAGACCGCGGTCAGCGCGAGCGCGGGCCCGATGCCGCGCAGATCGCGCCACCGCAGTCGCGGACGCGCCGAGCCTGCGGGCGTGGCTTGCATCGGCTGCCGGATCAGCAGCGGCGGGATCGCGAGCAGCAGCGACAGCGCGGCGATGGCCGCGAAGCCGTAGCGCCATCCGGCATGCTCGGTGATCGCGAGGAACACGAACGAGCCGAGCGGAATGCCGAGATAGCTGCCGCCGACCTGCGCGACGTTCGCGAGCGGGCGGCTGCGCGCGTCGGTCGTGCAGATCGCGATGCCGTTCGCATAGATGCCGTGGCTCGCGGACAGCAGCGACAGCAGCGTCAGCGCCGCGACGATCGCGCCGGCCGCACGCGCCGGCGGCAACAGGCCGATGCATGCGATGACGGCGGCCATGCAGAGCTGCAGCGCGACGAGGCTGCCGAGATAGCGGTTGCCGCGCAGCGGCCGTGCATGACGCTCGCACCACGGCGCCCACAGGAACTTGCCGACCCACGGCAGCATCGCGAGCGACAGCCAGCTCAGTTGCGCGAGATCGGCGCCCGCATGCCGGAAGTAGCCGACGACGCCCTGCATGGTCAGCGCGCTGACCATGCCCTGGTGCGCGTAGTACGACCAGTACGGCAGATAGCGCTTCATGCGGCGGCTCCTCGCCGGCGTTGCAGATTCGCCTTGCGTTGATCGAGGCGCGCGCGGCGGTTCGCGTCGTCGGCCGGGGCGGGCGCGCTCGCGCCGCCGAGATGCGCGGCGAGCGCGTGCGGCGACGCGTGCGTGAAGAGATCCGTCACCGCGAGCGACGCGTAGCCCGCGTGCCGGAGCCTGACGTGCCATTGGACGAGCTCGAGCGAAGTCGCGCCCGCCTCGAAGAAGCTCTGCCGCGCGGCGATCGGCAGGCCGAGCGTCTGCTCGAAGTGCTGGCGCAGCCGGCCGACGAGCGCGGCGTCGACGGGCGTGTCGCCGCGGGCTGCGTCGATCGGCGCGGCGGCGGCGTGCGTCGAGCGCGCGGCGTGCGTCGCGGTCGCGATGTTCGCGGCGGCGGGCGCGTCGCCGCGCGGCGTCCGCGCGCCGGCCTGGCCGACACGCGGCACGAGGACGTCGAGCGGCAGCCGCCACGCCGATGCGTCGGACGCGAGCCGCTGCAGCAGCGCGACGTACTGATCGAACATCGCGCGCAGCCGATCGGGCTCGAACAGCGCTTCGACCGCATCCCAGTTGAAGCGCAGCTCGCCCTCCGATTCGTACACCTGGTGATCGAGCCAGACCTGTGGCGTTTGCGAGATGCCCCATCGCGGTTCGAGCCAGGACGCATGCGCGAGGAAGCGGTCGTGCTCGAAGCCGAGCGCGCTCGTGAACACGACGGGCATCTCGGCGGCGGCGCGGCCGTGCCGCTGCGCGAGCTGGCGCATCACCCAAAGCGCGGACACGTCGCGGTGCGCGAGGTCTTGCCACAGCCGCTGCTGCAATCGCTGCGCGCTCGTGAGCCAGTTGTTCGCGGGCTGCCACGCGAGCAGCAGCAGCGACGTGAAATCGCCGAGCACCTGCTCGATCTGCGGATGGACGGGCTGCCGGTCGAACAGCGTGAGGTTCACGCACAGCTCGCGCTGCGCGCTCCACGCGGACAGCACGGCCGAGTACGCGGCGAGCAGCAGTGCCGACGGCGTCAGGCTCGCCGCGCCGGCGCGCGCCTTCAGCGCGTCCCATTGCGCGCGCGTGAGCCGCGCCGACAGGCGCGCGAAGCGCGGCGTGCCGATTTCGCCGGGCGCGCGGCGAAGCGGCAGTTGCGGCGCGCACGGGAGATCGTCGAGCCGGCGCCGCCAGTAGGCGAGCGACGCTTCGCTCGCGCGGCGGCCGGCGGCGTGCGTCACGTAATCGCGAAAACCGATCTCGAGCGGCGGCAGCGCGCGATCGGGCGCGACGTACAGCTGTTCGAGCTCGGCGAGCAGGATCTGCATGCTGAGGCCGTCGAGCAGCAGATTGTCGAGGCATACGTAGAGCCGGCTGCGCGCGCCGCCGTCTTCGGCCGCCTGCACGTCGAACACCGGCCAGCGCGCCGGGTCGAGCACCTGGTGCGCGAGCCGCTCGCGCAGCGCGATTGCGTCGGGACCATCGAGGCTCGCGACGCGATGGCGCGCGAGGACGAACGGCGGCGCGTCGGCGAGCACTTGCTGCCGGCCGTCGCGCACGACCGCGCGCAGCATGTCGTGACGCGCGATCAGGCGGTTCCACGCCGCCTCGAAACGCGCGACGTCGAGCCGCTCGACTTCGAATTCGACGAAGAAGTGCGAGCCGACGCCGCCGAGCGCGAAGCCGGCCTGGCGGCCGACCAGATACGCCTGCTGGACGTTCGTGAGCGGGAACGGCGCGAAGCGCGACGCGGCGTCGCGCCGCAACGCGGCGGCCGCCGGCTCGGCGCGCGGGCGCAGCGTCGCGGCGAAGGCGGCGAGCGTCGGGTAGTCGAACAGATCGCCGAGCCGCGCCGCGTAGCCGGCCCGATCGAGCTCGCCGATCACGCGCGTCGCGAGCAGGCTGTCGCCGCCGAGTTGCAGGAAGTGGCTGTGCCGATGCACGGCATCGATCTGCAGCAGGCGTCGCCACACGTCGGCGACGGCCGTCTCGATTTCGCCCTGCGGCGCTTGCCGCGCGGCGTCGGCGGCGTCGGCAGCGGCGGGTGAGCAGTGCGAGAGGAGCGCCTTGTGATCGATCTTGCCGTTCGCGGTGAGCGGCAACGCGTCGATGAAATGCAGGCGCTGCGGCAGCATGTACGACGGCAGCTGCGCGGCGAGCGCTTCGCTCAGCTTGCGCGGATCGGGCGTGCGCACGACGGCGGGCGCGCGCAGCACGAAGCGCTGGTGCGCGCCGACGTCGTCCGCCTGCTCGCACGCGAGCCCGCGCGCGTCGAACGCGCGCCGCCAGTCTTGCGCGCCGCGCAGGCCGTGCTGCGCGGCTGCGCCGTGCGCGAGCAGGTCGGCGCTGACGAGCGCGAGCGCCGACGCGCGACGCAGCTCGGTCACGTAGACGAGCGCCGACGGCGCGGCCAGCGCGGCGAGTTCGCCGAGCGCGGGCTCGCCGAGGCGGTGCAGCGCGTTGTTGGCCCAGATCGCGTCGGCGGCGTGCGCGAGGTCCTTCAGCGCCGCGGGGTCCGCGCGCCGCGCTTGCGCATGCGGGAATTCGGCGAGGCGCGCCTGGGCGCGCAGCACCATGTCCTGCGATGCGTCGATAGCCGTGTAGGTGAGCTGCCGCGCGTCGAGACGGCGCAGCAGCGCCTCGCCGAACATGCCGCTGCGCGCGCCGGTCTCGACGAGTCGCACGGGCCGCGCGAGCGTGCGGGACAGCGCCGCGAGCGCGGCGGCGAGCGCGTCGATCGTCCGTCCGGCGCCGTCGCTGCGCAGCAGCAGCGATTCCGGCGACCAGAACGGGTGATCGAGCAGCGTGTGCGCCGGGCGTTGCCCGCGCAGGATCGCGGCGAGCGCGTCGTGGTGGGCGAGCAGCGCGTCCGCGGTCGTGAACAGCGGATCGTCGGCGCGCGGCCGGCGGCGCGCGCCGTCGTGGCGCGGGCCGCGGCGGTATGCGCCGCGCTCTTCGGCGACGCGGCCGTGCGCGGCGAGCAGCGCGAGCCAGCGTGCGAACAGCGCGCGCCACGCCGGCTGCGCGCCGTATCGCGCGAGCGCCGCGTCGACGTCGAGCGGCGTGTCGAAGTTCACGCCTTCGCGTTGCAGATGGTCGTGCAGGAAATCGGCGACGAGGCGCTCGACGTCCGCATCGGATTTCGCGATCGCGGCGGGGGCGTCGCAGGCGGCGGCGTTCGCGCGCGGGTCGCCGCCGGTGTCGGCATCGACATCGACATCGACATCGGCGGAGCGGGCGTCGTCGCCGTTCGCATCCGCATCCGCATCGGCGCTTCGCGCGATGCCGGATGCGTCCGGCGGCGCGAACCATGCGCGAAAGTCGGACGGCCATGCCGGATCGGCGCGCCGTTCGTCGAACAGCGCGTCGCCCGACGGCACGACGAACGCGGCGAGCGATTTGTCGCGTTCGCCGAGCGCGAGCGCGATGCCGGTCTTGACGCCGTCAATGCGATTGAGCGCCGCGTCGATCTCGCCGAGCTCGATCCGATAGCCGCCGATCTTCACCTGCTTGTCGCGCCGGCCGAGAAACTCGAGCGTGCCGTCGGGCCAGTAGCAGCCGAGATCGCCCGTCCGATACCAGCGCCCGTTCGCGTCGTCGACGAACTGCCGCGCCGTTCGCTCGGCGTCGTTGAAGTAGCCGAGCGCGACGCCTTCGCCGCCGATCCACAGCTCGCCCGGCACCCAGTCCGGGCAATCGCGGCGCTGCTCGTCGACGACGCGGTAGCGCTGGTTCGCGAGCGGAAAGCCATAGGGGATCGAGCGCCATTGCGGCGGCACGTCGCCGACGTCGTATGCGTTCGACCAGATCGACGCCTCGGTCGCGCCGCCCATCGCGACGAGCTCGCCGTCGGCGCGAAACGCGCGGTAGCGCGCGGGCAGGTCGAGGCCGATCCAGTCGCCGGAGAGCATCGCGATGCGCAGCGCCGACGGCGCGCCGAGCGCGAAGCCGTCGGCGTACGTGAGCAGCATGTCGAACAGCGCGGGCACGCTGTTCCATACGGTCACGCGATGGCGGTCGATCAGTTCGCACCACGCGGCGGGGTCGCGCCGCTGCGCTTCGTCGACGAGCACGAGCGCGCCGCCCGCCGCGAGCACGCCGAAGATGTCGTAGACCGACAGATCGAAGTGCAGCGCGGACAGCGCGAGCACACGGTCGCCCGCGCCGACGCGGTAGCGGCGGGTGAGCTCCGCGCACGTGTTGAGCGCGCCGCGATGCGGGATCACGACGCCCTTCGGCGTGCCGGTCGAGCCGGACGTGTAGATCACGTAGGCAGGCGTGCGCGGATCGACCGCGACGGGATCGCGCAGCGCGTCGGCCGCGATCGCGTCCTGCCACGCGAGGTAGCGCGCCGGATCGTCCGCCGCCGCGACCGCCGACGGATCGTCGCGACACGCGAGCACGAGCTTCACGCGCGCGTCGTCGTAGATCTTGCGGCGCCGCTCGTCCGGCTGGTCGAGCGGCACGGGCACGTAGACCGCGCCCGCGTGCAGCGCGCCGAGCACCGCGACGATCTGCCCGACGCCCTTCGACATGCTGACGGCGACCGTGTCGCCCGCGCGCACGCCGCGCGCCGCGAGCGCGCCCGCGCAGCGGCGCGCCTGCTCGGCGAGCGTCGCAAAGCTGAGCCGCGCGTCGCGATGGATCAGCGCGACGGCGTCAGGCGTGCGCGCGGCCGCGTCGAAGAAGCCGTCGTGCAGGCAGCCTTCCGGCACCGGCCGCGCGGTGTCGTTCGCGCGCGCGCGAGCCGCGCGCTGCGCGTCGGGCATCGGATCGGGCAGCGGCTTGCGCCATGCGTCGGGCTCGCGCACGAGGCGCCGCACGAGCGCGACGTACGCGTCGAACAGCGCGTCGACGAGGCCCGGCGGAAACAGCGCGTCGATGCTGTCCCATTGCAGCCACGCCGACGCGCCGTGCTCGAACGCGAGATGGTCGATCCACACCTGCGGCGTCTGCGAGATGCCCCACGCGGGCTCGCCGAGCGCCGCGGCGGTGTCGCGGCCGTACAGCGGCCGGCCGAGATTGCTCGTGAACACGACGGGCGCGCCGTACGGATGGCGTTGCGCCTTGCGCAGCTCGCGCAGTAGCTCGACGCCGGACCAGCGGCGATGCTCGTAGGCGTCGGCGAAGGTCGCCTGATTCTCGCGCGCGAGCGCGTCGAACGGCTCGCCTTCGGCGGCCAGATCGATCAGCAGGATGTTGGTGAAATCGGCGATCATCCGCTCGACGGCCGGATCGAGCGGCTCGCGGTCGAACAGCGTCAGGTTCAGCAGCAGGCGCGGCTCGCCGCTCCAGCGCGCGAGCACCGCGCCGAAGCACGTCGCGAGCGCCATCGTCGGCGTGACGCCGGATGCGCTCGCGTGCGCCTTGAACGCGCGCCAGTCGGCGTCGACGAGCTCCGCGCGGCGGCGGCGGAAGCGCACCGGCGCGACGCGCTCGGGCTCCTGCGCGAGCGGCAGTCGCGGCGCGGCGGGCAGCGCGGGCAGCTTCGCGCGCCAGTAGCGTTGCGCGGCGTCGCGCGCGGCCGCGCCGTCGTGCGCCAGTTGCGCGACGTAGCCGCGAAAGTCGTAGCCGCCGCCGACGTCCGGCAGCGCGCGGCCGCCGACGAGCGCCGCGAGTTCGTCGAACACGAGCGTGAAGCTCGCCGCGTCGAGCACGAGCAGATCGAGATCGACGTGCAGGCGATGCCGCCCGCCCGGCAGCAGCGACAGCTGGAAGTCGAACGTCTCGCCGTGCTCGACGTCGAGCACGCGATGGCCGAGGCGTTCGCGCAACGCGGCGAGCGCAGCGTCGCGCGCCGCTTCGCCGCATTCGCGCAAGTCGTGCACGGCGACGCCGGGCCAGCTCGAGCGCGCGCGCCATTGCTGGCTGCCGTCCGCGCGGAACGCGACGCTCAGCATCGGATGACGGGCGATCAGCGCGCGCACGGCGGATTCCAGCCTGTCGGGCGTGAGCCCCGCGCCGTCGAATTCCTGATACAGATGGCAGCCGACGCCGCCGAGCGGCTGCTGCGCGGAGCGGCCGACGAGATACGCATGCTGAACGGGCGTCAGCGAGAACGCTTCGCCGTCGCGCATCGTCGGCCACGAGCGCGGCGCGGCGGGCCGCTCGACGGCGCGCGCAGGGCTGCGCCGCATCAGCGCGAGCCAGCCGGCGAGCGTCGGCTCGCGGTACAGCTCGCGCAGCGTCAGCGTATGGCCGCGCGAGCGCAGCCGGTTCAGCCACGCCATCAGGCGCATCGAGTCGAGGCCGAGCTGCAGCAGGTTCGCGTCGGCGTCGAGCCGTTCGGGCTCGACGGACAGATCGGCGGCAAGTTCAGCGGCAAGCTCGGCGCGCAGCGATGCGCCGTCGAGCGCGACGCGGTCGGCTTCGGCGGCGGGATCGGAGGCGAGGCTCGTGTGAAGGTCGGACATGAATGAAGCTCTCGAGTCGGTTGGAATGCGAAATCCCGGAACGCAAGGACGCTCCGCCGGCGCGTCGCGCCGCCGCCCGTTGGCGGGCGATGGCGCGACGCGTCGTGCGGTCGCCGGTATTCGGATGGGGGGCGGAAACGCTCGCGTGACGAGGCGCGTCGGCTGCCGCGGCACGTGCGGCGCCGTGCGCCGGTCAACTCGGCGCGGCGTTCGCTCTCGCTGCGCTACGGACTTCTGCGCGCGGCGCGCGGCGCGGCCGGCGTTCGCGCGCGGCCGCCGCCCTGTTCAAGCCACGCCTGCGCCTGTGCGCGCGCTTCGACGTGCGTCGCGGCGATGCGAAACGGGTAGGGCGCATGCCCGGCGCGGTCCCACGCGCGGGCCTTGTCTTCGTAGACGCGCCGCCGCGCGCCGTCCGCCTCGATGCGGATCGCGCCGGCGCACAGCCGCTGCTGCTCGGCGTTGTCGCGACTCCATTGAACATACGCGGATACGAAGCGCGGCGAATGACGCGGCAGCTCCTCGCCGTCCATCACCAGCACGAACGGCTCGGCGCGCGCGTACAGCGCCTTGAACTGCGCGAGCCGTGCATCCGCCTCCGTATCGGGCACCTGCGCGGGCATGTGCAGATACACGAGCGGCCAGGATCGGGTGTCGATGAAGTCGTTCATGAATCCCTCGTCGGTAACGCCACGCAAGCGACAAGACTCGGGACAGACGAACCCGCGCGCGGCCTTCGGGCGACACGCGCAATCGATCGGCGGCCGCCTGAAAGATCCGTTTGAGGATCGGCGAGCCATCGTCTGCCTGCCCCGAGTGCAACGGCGCTGTGCGACGCGCGCTGCCTCGATTTGTCGTGCTTCTTATTATTGAGAACGATAAGCGTTATTGTTTAGAGCCTCTACCCGAAACGGGTTTATTTGCGCTCGTATCGGTATCCGGCCGCCGCCGAAAAACGCTCGCCCGACACGGATGGCGCGGCATCTGCATCGGGCGAAAAGAGGGGGGGCGGGAGGGCGCAGCCGGGGTGCGGACAGCGACGGGCGATGCCGCGAAAGAGCGCGCCGTGCGGATATCGCGCAAGGCCCGGATGCCGCCGGACGAATCGTCAGCGGCGATGCTTGAACGCCGACGGGTTGACGCCGAACTGCTTCTGGAACGCCGCCGTGAAATGGCTCGCGTTCGCGTAGCCCATGTCGGCGGCGACGGTCATCACCGGCATGTCGGCGCACGCCAGCCGACGGCGCGCCTCGTGCATCCGCTCATGCTGGAAGAGCCCGTAGACGCTGTGATCGAACAACTGGCGAAAGCCGCGCTTGAGCTTGAGCACGCTGAGCCCCGTTTCCTTGGCGAGCGCCGCGATCGTCGGCGCGCGGCTCAGATCCGCGAGCAGCAGATCGCGCGCGCGCAGCAGCTTTTGCCGGTCCGCGGCCGGCAGCGGCCACGCGTGCTGCGCGGGCTCGCCGTGCGCCTCGATCACGAGGCTCGCGAGCGCGAGGCTCTGCCCGAGCAGCCACAGCGACGGGCGGCCCGAGCGGCCCTGCGCGCATCGATGCCTGTCTTGCAGCGCATGGCTCAGCGCCTGCGCGGTCGCGCGCATCTCGGCGTCGCATCGGCATGGCGCGCAACAGCGCGCCGAATCGAGCTTGCGCTGAAGCGCCGTGTCGAGATCGGGCGCGAGCTCGCGCACGAGATCCGGCCGGATCGACACGGTCACGCTTTCGATTCGGCCCGCATGCATCGCGCGGCCGCTGCAATCGGGCGTGTAGCTGATGCATCCCGTGCCCGCCGACAGCACATGCTCGGTTTCGCGGACGCCGGTGTCGATCGAGAAGCGCGAGCGGCCCTGCAGCGCGCAACAGAAATGCACGCGGCCCCAGTCGTCGCGAAGGTTCATCGAGACCGGCTGCCGCAGCTCGCCTTGCCAGACGAGCACGTCGATGCCGTCCTGCAACGCGACGCGCAGCAGCCGGCAGTCGGGCGCGGATTCGGGGGGCGGCGTGGAATCCGCGAGCAGCGTCGATATCGCGACTTCGGGTGTTGTCGCATGCGTAGGACTGGTAGCAGGCATCGGTGATCGTCTCCGCGCACATACCGATCGGGGTAGAAGTCGATCCGATCGGGGTGGCAATGTAAATGAGAATTGTTATCATTATTGCAATTCCAGTCGCCGCCGTCGAGACGATTCGCTCATTCCGGGAGAGCCGGTCGGTTTCGGCGGCTTCACGCGCCCTCGGGCGCGCGACGGCTTCGTCTCGTCATGGCGCGCGCCCACGACGACACGGGATTGCTCGTGAGGCACGATCGCACGAGGAGTCCGCCGGCCGTCCTACGAGATCATCAAGGAGTGTGTTTCATGCGGTATCAGCGGGCCTGGCGGGGCAGGCTCCAGGCGTCGAACGCCTTTGCAACGGCAGTAGCGGTTTCTCTCATTTCTTTGGCGGGCATCGCCCGCGCAAGCGCGGCCGACGCATCGCCGGCGCAGCGGCCGGACGGCGCTCCGGCTCGGGCCGGCTCGCCGCCCGGCGCGGCGCAGGCCACCGAGCTGTCCGCGGTGACCGTCACCGCGAGCAAGCGCGATCAGCCGCTCGCGACCCTCAACGGCGCGGCGGTCGTCGTCGAGCAGCCGGCGCTCGACGACGCGCAGATCGCGAACACGCTCGATCTCGCGCGCGTGCTGCCCGGCGTGCAGATGACGGGCGGCGGTTCGCTGCTGTTTCCGCTGATCGGCTTGCGAGGCGTCACGTCGGCGCAGGATTTCTACAATCCGGCGCTGACCGTGTACGTCGACGGCGTGCCGCAGTTGCCCACGTTCGCGTCGCAGACGCTCATGAGCGTCGATCGCGTCGAGTTGCTGAAGGGGCCGCAGGGCACGCTGTACGGCAAGAGCGCGGAAGGCGGCGTGCTGAACATCGTCACGATGCCGCCCGACAACACGCCGCGCGTGCACCTGCGGGCGGGCGTCTCGAGCCGCGGCGGCAACGTCGAGCAGGCGGAGGTCGCGGGGCCGCTCGTCAAGGATTTGCTGTACGGCGCGGTGTCGCTCGCGCACGTCGACGCGCCCGGCGATCTGCGCAATCCGGTGAGCGGCGCGGATCATCAGGGCGGTTCCCGCTCATTGGCAGGCAGCGCGAAGCTGCGCGTCGCGCCGACCGGCGCGCCGTGGGAAGTGAACGTATCGGTCGGGCGCGATTGCGCGAAGGCGACGCAGGATATCTACGTGCCCTTCGACGACATCGGCGGCCGCACCGCGAACATCGATCCGCGGCTGCCCGCGCAATACGCGGAGTCGTACATGCGCCGCTGCGGGAACAGCTACGCGCTGTCCGGGCGCTACGACATCGGCGACTGGCGTCTGTCGGCGGTTTCCGCGTGGCAGACGCTCGACATCGAGCGGCGCTTCCCGTTTCTCCAGTACTTCGTGCAGCAGCCGGAGAACTGGCGGCAGAACGTCCAGGAACTGCGGCTCGCGACGCATGCGCCCGGCCGGCGCTGGGACGCGGTGTTCGGCGTGTATCGGCAGGACGTGCATCAGTCGCGCACGTACGTCAACGACATGGTGATTCCGTCGGTCGTCAATCTGTCGACGACCGCATCGAGCAACGAGAGCAAGTCGATCGCCGCTTACGGCGACGTCACGTGGCACGTGACGGGCGCGCTCGATCTGTCGGCCGGCCTGCGGGCGTCGCGCGATCAGGCCTGGACGCAGTTCGCCGGCACGGCGATGGCGTCCGCGTCGACATACGCGCCGTTCGCCGGCGCGAGCGGAATGGCAGGCAACCGGATTCTCGGCAAGCTGTCCGCCGGCTATCAGATCGATCCGGCGTGGCGCGTCTATGCGAACGTGTCGCAGGGCTACAAGCCGGGCGGCTTCAATCTCGCGCCGTCGAGCCTCGCGGATGCGCAAGGCTTCGGCCCCGAGCGCGCGGTGAGCTACGAGCTCGGCGCGCGCTACGCCGGGCAGAAGCTGCGCGGCAGCGTGGCGCTCTATCGGATCGACATCCGCAACGCGCAACTCTACGGCAGCGATCCGCTCGGCTACCAATCGCTGCGCAACGTCGGCGACACGCGCTCGACGGGCGTCGAGTTCGGCGTCGAATGGGGCATCGCGCGCGGCTGGACGGCGGCGCTCGACGGCTTCTTCAACCACGCGACGTTCCGCAGCTACGTCGATCCGTTCGGCTGCGCCGCGTGCGCCGGCAACGACGTTCCGTTCGCGCCGCGCTACGGCTTCACGCTGAACGTGGGCGGCGACGTGCCGACGAGCGTCGGCACGGTCCGGCCGCGCGTCGCGGTGCGCTGGGTCGGCGCGCAGTACTTCGACGTCGCGAACAAGCTGCGCCAGGGCGGCTATGCGCTCGTCGACGCGTCGCTCGGCTGGCGCGTGCGCCGCGACGTCGAGCTCACGCTCTATGCGCAGAACCTGACGAACCGCGACTACCGCACGTATGCGTTCCGCGCGCCGACGGGCAATCTCGCGCAGGTCGGCCTCGGGCGCACGGTCGGGGTGACGGTTGCGTTCGACTACTGACCGCGCGAGCCGCGGCGCGGCGGATCGCTGCGCGCGCCGCGCCGCGCTCGATGCGCCCGCCCGCCCGCCGCGCGCCGCCGGGCGGCGACGTCGCCCGCGATGCGCCGCCGCGCGCGATCGCGTGCCGTCGCGCGACGCGGTGCACGGCCGTCGCGCGGACGCGCACGGTTTCTCCTGCCGCCGCGCGCCGCGCGTGATCGGCTTGCGCCGCCGCGCGCCAACCAGTCTCGCCCGTTGCCGGGCCCACGAGGAATCGCCATGTCCGAACCACCGACCGAATCCGCCCGTCCAGTACGCCGACGGCGCGCGGATGCCCGCCCCGACCCGTGGCGCATCATGCGCCCGGTGCGTGCGCAGATCCGCTTCGCGATGTTCGTCTCGTCGCTCGCGACGCTGCTGAACGTCGCGTTCCTGCTGTCGCTCGCATGGACCGTGCGGCAGCTCGCCGAGCGGCCGCACGCGTGGCCGGCGTGGCCTCTCGCGTGCGCCGTGCTGTGCCTCGCCGGCAGCTATTTCCTGCGGCTCGGCGCGTTCAGCCAGTCGCACTACGCGGCGTTTCGCCTCGAGAAGATCCTGCGCGGCGATCTGGCCGAGCGCCTGACGCGCGTGCCGCTCGGCACGCTGCAGCAGGTCGGCGCGGGCGCGCTGTCGAAGGTCGTCCACGACGATGTGAAAGCGCTGCACATCTTCGTCGCCGACAGCACGCCGCTCTATGCGCGCGCGTTCGTCGGGCCGGCGTGCACGCTCGTCGCGCTGCTGTGGCTCGACTGGCGGCTCGCGCTCGGCGCGGCGGCGGTGATGGCGATCGGGTTCGGCGTGCTGACGCTCGCGATGCGCAATTCGGTCGAGATGAGCCGGCTGTACAACGACGCGCGCGAGCGCGTGAGCGCGGCCGTCATCGAATTCGTGCAGGCGATGCCCGTCGTGCGTACGTTCGATGCCGGCTATTCGACGTTCGGCCGCTTCCAGCATGCGCTCGACGCGTATCTCGACGTGCTCACGCGCTGGTATCGGCAGGCGGGCTTTTCCGCGCGCTTCTCGTTCGCGGCGCTCAATCCGCTGCCGACGTTGCTCGTGATGCTGTGGCTCGGCGCGTGGCTCGTCGCGCGCGATGCCGCGGATTTCGGCGCGTGGATCGCGGTGCTGCTCGTCGGCACCGGCATGGCGGAGGCGATGATGCCGATGATGATGCTCAACCACATGGTCGACAAGGCGAAGCTGAGCGTCGCGCGAATCCAGCAGACGCTGGCGTTGCCGACGCTGCCGATGCCCGCCGTTGGGCGAGCGCCGGCCGACGCGAGCGTCACGTTCGAGAACGTCGGCTTCGGCTACGGGGCGACGGCCGGGGACGATTCGGACGCCGCGCCCGCCTGCCGCGACGCCGGTCGCGTTCGGGGCGCCGGCGGTGGCGCGAGCGGCGACACAAGCGGCGACACAAGCGGCGACATAAGCGGCGACATAAGCGGCGACACAAGCGGCGGCACAAGCGGCGACACAAGCGGCGACAAGCACGCCGACGCCGACGACCGCGACGGCGCGCGCGTGCTGCGCAACGTGAGCTTCCACGTTCCGCAGGGCTCGACGACGGCGCTCGTCGGCCCGTCGGGCGCGGGCAAGACGACCGTCGCGCGGCTGATTCCGCGCTTCTGGGACGTGGACGCGGGGCGCGTGCTCGTCGGCGGCGTCGACGTGCGCGACATGACGGCCGATACGCTGATGTCGCAACTGGCGTTCGTGTTCCAGGACACGTTCCTGTTCGCCGACACGATCGCGAACAACATCCGCCTCGGTTCGCCGAATCGCACGATGGACGACGTGATCGCGGCGGCGAAGGCCGCGCAGGCGCACGACTTCATCATGGGCCTGCCGCACGGCTATGACACGCGCGCGGGCGAGCGCGGCGCATTCCTGTCGGGCGGGCAGCGGCAGCGCGTCACGATCGCGCGCGCGATCCTGCAGAACCGCCCGATCCTCGTGCTCGACGAGGCGACCGCGTTTTCCGATCCGGAGAACGAGGCCGAGCTGATGCGGGCGCTGTCCGCGCTGATGCGCGGCAAGACGGTGATCATGGTCGCGCATCGGCTGTCGACGATCCGCCATGCCGACCAGATTCTCGTGTTCGATCAGGGCGAGCTCGCCGAAGCGGGGCGTCACGATGCGCTGCTGGCGGCGCGGGGCGTCTATGCGCGGCTGTGGGACAGCCACGAGCGCGTGCAACGCTGGGCGCTGCGCGGGGGCGCGCAGGAAAACCGGAACCGCGTCGAACAGGAGCGCGCGTGATGAAACACGAATCGACCGAAACCCCCTGCCCGACGTCGTGGCGCGTGACGTATCGCCGGCTGACGAGCGTCGCGGGCCCGAATGCGGCGGCGCTGCGCGCGAGCATCGTCGGCCTGTGCGTGGCCGCGGCCGCGCAGGGGCTCGCGCTCGCGTGCCTGTTTCCGCTGATCGCCGCGATCGTCGGCGCGCGCTCGATCGAGTCGGCGTTCGGCTGGCTGGTCGCGATGACGCTGATCGCCGCGTTCGCGACACTCGTTCGCTGGCGCGCGCAAGGCTTCGAATACAACGGGCGCATGGCGCACACGACGCACGCGCTGCGCATGCGGCTCGGCGAGCAGTTGCGCCGCATGCCGCTCGAAACGCTGCAGGACAAGCGCTCGGGCGAGATGAACGCGCTGCTGCTCGGCAACGTCGATGAGAACCTGAACTACACGCTCGCGATCGTCAACATGATCGCGCTCGCGACCGTCACGCCCTGCGTCGTCGCGCTCGCCGCGCTTTTCGTCGATTGGCGCGTCGGCCTGATCCTGCTGCTCGTGTTTCCCGCGATCGTGCCGCTGTACCGCTGGCGCCAGCCGGCGCTCGGGCGCGGGATGCGCGCGCTCGCGGACGCGCACCGCCGCCTGAACGCCGACATCGTCGAATTCACGCAAGGGCTGCCGGTGCTGCGCGCGGCTTGCGGCGACACGGCGAAGGCGTCCACGCTCGCCGAGCGCTGCGACGAGTTGCTTGCCATGCAGACGGCCGCGCACCGCAAGAGCGCGAAGCCGAATCTCGTCGTCGCGAGCGTCGTCGAGCTGGGCCTGCAGCTCGTCGTCGCGGCGGCCGTCACGTGGGTCGTGATGGGATCGCTCGATCTGTCGGTCGTCGCGGCCGTGATGGTGATCGTCGTGCGCTTCTCCGAGCCGATGGCGACGCTGATCGGCTATGCGGCGGTCGTCGAGATGATCGAAGCCGCGCTGGAGCGCATCGAGGCGCTGCTCGCGGTCGAGCCGCTGCCGTTGCGTGAGCCGTCTTGCGTGCCGAGCCGCTTCGATTTGCGTTTCGACGACGTGTCGTTTCGCTATGCGCGTGCGGCGGGCGACGCGCTCGGCGGCTTCAGCGCGACGCTGCCGGCGAACGGGATGACGGCGCTCGTCGGCCCGTCCGGATCGGGCAAGTCGACGATCGCACGTTTGCTGCTGCGCCATGCCGATCCTCAGCGCGGTGCGATCGAGATCGGCGGCGTCGACATTCGCCGGATTCCGGAGGCGGCGCTGAATTCGCTGATTTCGGTCGTGTTCCAGGACGTCTACCTGTTCGACGACACGGTGCTCGCGAACATCCGGATGGCCCGCCCGGACGCGACGGACGACGAAGTCGAGGCGGCGGCGCGCGCCGCGCAATGCCACGCGTTCATCGAACGCCTGCCGCAGCGCTGGCAGACGCGGCTCGGCGAGATCGGCGGCCGGCTGTCGGGCGGCGAGCGTCAGCGCATCTCGATCGCGCGCGCGCTGCTGAAGAATGCGCCGATCGTGATTCTCGACGAGCCGACCGCGGCGCTCGACGTCGAAAGCGAACTGGCGGTGCAGCGCGCGATCGATGCGCTCGTGCGGGACAAGACCGTCATCGTGATCGCGCATCGTCTGTCGACGATCGTCGGCGCGGACCGGATTCTCGTGATCGACGGCGGCCGGCTCGTGCAGCAGGGGCGGCACGACGAGCTGATCGCGGCCGACGGGCGCTATCGGGCGATGTGGGACGCGCAGTATCGGGCAAAGGCGGCTCTCGACGGATTCGGCGGGGCGCCGCGCGGGCAGCGCGCAACGCCGGCGACGAACGCGGACGACGCGGTGGCGCAACGCCGCTGACACGGCGGCGGCGCGGTCGACGCATGGGTTCGGCTCGTTCTCGCGCGGACGTGAGCGGCGACGAAGCCGCATGCGAACCGGGCGCGGCGGCACGGCTCGGCGGCGTAATGGCGAACGGCACGAGGGTACGATCGCAAGACCGCAAGACCGCAAGACCGCAAGACCGCAAGACCGCAAGACCGCACGACCGCACGACCGCACGACCGCACGACCGCACGACCGCACAACCGCACAACCGCACAACCGCACAACCGCACAGCGGCGAAACAGTGAAACCCCAAGGCGGCGGCCTCGTCCGTCCGCGCCTGCCTGCATCAATCCGCGGTGTCGCCGCCCTTCGGCACCTTCGCCTGCGCCTTCTTGCCCGGCGCGGGCGACCATGCGGGGCGCGTCTTGCGCGCCGAATCGACGACGACGAGAAAGCGGCCCGCCCAAGGCGTGACTTGCCGATGCGCGCGCAGCACCCAAGGCGTGTCGCCGGTGGCGGCGCGCGCTTCATACTCGGCGTCGAGAATCCCGTGCTGATCGATGAAGACGTTCAGCGTCGCGGGAATCCGCACGCATCCCTTCGAGTGGCGAATGCCGAGCAGCGGTTCCAGATATTCCGGGTCCGTCGCGTGCATCTGAAAGCGCATCTGAGACACGCCGCCCTTGCCCCAGCCGCGCTCCGCGTCTGCCCAGCCGAAATCGTAGATGCGCATGTCGTGGCGGCCGTAGCCGCGAATGCCGTTGTCGTTCATCGTGCCTTCCGCGCGGAAATCCATGTTCGCGGGCGTGTGCTCGAACACGCCGAGCGGCGTCACGAAATGGTCGTACTGGCCGGGCAGGCCGGTCGCGACGGGCGATGCGCCGATCATCTGCCACGTGTTGTTCCGCGTCGTGCGGAAGTAGATGAATGCCGCCTGCACGTTCGGCGCGCGATCGACGAGCACGACGTATTCACGGGCCAGCTCGCCCAGATTGCGCGTATCGAGCATTTGTTGCAGGCGCTCGCCGTATGCGCGCTGCTCCGCTGCCGGCACCTTCAGGCGTCGCGTGACTTCGTGCGCGAACGTTGCGCGCAACGCGAGCGCGCGGCGCGTTACGTCCGCTGCTTCGGCTTCGGTCAGCGTCGGCAGCGGCGGGGCGGTTAGCACGCGGGGCGTTGCCGATTGTGCGCTCGACGCTTGCAAAGACGCGGATGCGCCGGATGCCTCCGACGCGCTCGATGCGCTCGAAGTGCCCGAAGTGCCCGAAGTGCTCGATGCGCCGGATGCGTTCGACGCGCCCGATGGAGCGCGATGTGACTTCGTGGCGAGCGCGACCACTGCCGAAGCCGCGCTGGCCGACACGGATGCTTTGGTGGTAATCGTCGCAGCCAGTTCGGCGCTAACCGGTTGCGATACGAATATCGCGAAGCCCGCAAGCGATGCGCGTGCAACGACGCAAAGCATGCATGCGCATTGAAGGAGACGTGGCTGCGTAGTGTGAGGACGGTTCATCGAAGCTGCCCCCGGCGAATCCGAAAATGCCGGTCGGTCTAGCCGCGGCACACACCGGTTCCATTCGCCGCGAATGTCGAGGCTTTCTTTGCTTGGTTTGCGATTCCGATGCCGAAGTTCCGGCTTTCATCGGTCGTGGGGGCGCGCCGCCGCTTGGGTGACGTGCGCTTCGTCATGCCCTTTCATTCTAGATAGCTGCGCCTGAGCCGCGTTGATCCGGATCGAATGCGCGCGTCGGGCGTCGCCGGAGTGTTTGCATTTCGCATTCGACACCCGGCAACAGCATGACGAGCCGGATCGTGCGCGTCTCCCCGTGACGGTTAGCGCGCACCGGTGCTTCGCGGCGGCGTGCGTCGCGCGGTGCGCTCGGAGCGTGTCGCGCCGCGCGATCGGCGTGGGTGGCGCGCTGCACGCCGGAACGCGTGACGCGCGGATGTCGAGCTAGGCAAGGCGGGACGCGCAATGATCCGGGCGGGGCGTGATCGTGGGCCGACCGTCCGGACGATTGCATGCGCGAGGCGACGGCCGGTGAATTCGACGTTCGGCAGCGCCGGCGCGGAATGATTCGGTATCCGGTGCAATCGGCGCGCGGCCGTCGCTGAGGCGAAGGCGCTCTAAGGCACGTTCCCGTGATCGAAAAAATCCGTCGAGGGGCTGGCCGCCAGAAGGGCCGATCGCTGCGTCATGCTCCTCGCGAATACGTCGAGTATTCACTTCGTCGCAATCCTTGTGCTCGGCCATTCTGGCGGCCAGCGCAAGCCCGTTATTAGCGGGAACAGGCCCTAGGGCGCTTTCGTTGACGTTCCATGTGCAATGCGCTTGGCATCGCGGCTCGGGGCGCTCGTCGTGTCCGCGGCGTCGAGACAGGCATCGAAACAGGCATCGAAGCGCGGCACGCGGCATCAGATCGCTTGTTGGAACCGTTTTTGTCGGCGCGCACGACGATTAGACGAACGAAACGTGCCGATGAGCGCAGGCGCGGCGGAATTCGCGCGAGCGCGCATGCGAGTGCATTCGTCTCGCGATCGGCCGATGCGCGGCCTACACTGGATTCATCGAACTTTTCAGACGAGGTGTCGACATGGCGTTGACAGCAGCGCAGACCGGCGCGCGACCGATTGCGATGGTCGCCGTCGAGCAACGGCTTCCCGCGGAGCGGCGCATCATCGTCGACGAACTGGCGGGCGCGATCGCGCCGCTTGGCACGCGAGCGATCGTCTCGTTGATCGGCCCGCGCGGGGCGGCCTGGATGGCCGCGAAGTCGGACCGGAATTTCCCCGGCGTCTGGGGCGGCATCCTGTGCCGCAAGCGCTTCATCGACGAGAAGTTGCTCGAATCGGCCGGCGAGATCGATTCGTTCGTCAATCTCGGCGCGGGTTTCGACACGCGCGCGTATCGGCTCGCGCCGCTCGCGAGCGTGCCCGTGTGGGAAGTCGATCAACCGCGGAACATCGATGCGAAGCGGCGGCGCCTTCGCCGCCTGTTCGGCGAGGTGCCCGAGCACGTGACGCTCGTGCCGATCGATTTCGAGCGCGAGACGCTCGCCGCGGAGCTGGCCCGGCACGGCTATTCGAGCGGCAGGCGAAGCTTCTTCGTGTGGGAAGGCGTCACGCAATATCTGACCGAGGCGGGCGTGCGCAAGGTGCTGGATTTTCTCGCGACCGTCGCGCGCGGCAGCCGGCTTGCGTTGACCTACGTGCGCAAGGATTTCATCGACGGCCAGAATCTGTACGGCGACGAGAATCTCCATCGGCGCTACGTCGAGCAAGGCCGGCTCTGGCATTTCGGCCTCGATCCGCAGGACTTGCAGGGCTTTCTCGAACCCTATCGCTGGCGCGTCGTCGAGCATCCCGAACCTGCGGCGCTCGCGCGGCGCTACATCGAGCCGACCGGTCGGGCGCTCACCTGCATGCCGCTCGAACGGACGGCTTACGCGGAGAAGATCTAGGCGCGATCGAGCGGCCGATCGCCGATCGCCCGATAGGCCGATAGTCCGGCGCGCCGACGAATTCACGTCGCGCAGGGCCGCCTCGAGCGTGCGCTCGACGGCGGGTGCCCGGGGAATCCGGGCTCTTACCTCCACCATGCGGGCCGCCGGCGGCGTTCGCGCTGCTCGTCGGCGCGTTGCGCCGCGACGGGTAGCGCGGGCGGCCGGGCGATGACCGCGCGCAAGCGGTGCTACCGGGCGCGGACTGGCGCGGACTGGCGCGAACGGGCGCGCCGATTTTCCGTCGACTCGGCATAATGAAGCGTCGCTTTCGACGCCGAACCGGGGCCGCCGGCCGACGATGCGCACCCGCGCCCGTCGTCCGCGCCCGATCGCTCCGGTCGTTTTCTTCCATTCATCCGGAGCGCCTCTTGTACCCACCGATCGAACCCTACGCGCAAGGCTTGCTCGACACCGGCGACGGCCATCAAGTGTATTGGGAGCTGTGCGGCAATCCCGACGGCAAGCCGGCCGTCTTCCTACACGGCGGGCCGGGCGGCGGCTGCCGCGCCGATCACCGCCGCCTTTTCGATCCCGCGCGCTACAGCGTGCTGCTGTTCGACCAGCGCGGCTGCGGCCGCTCGACGCCGCACGCGAGCCTCGAGAACAACACGACGTGGCATCTCGTCGACGACATCGAGCGGCTGCGCGAGATGGCGGGCGTCGAGCGCTGGCTCGTGTTCGGCGGCTCGTGGGGCAGCACGCTCGCGCTCGCGTACGCGCAAACGCATCCGTCTCGCGTGAGCGAGCTCGTCGTGCGCGGCATCTTCACGGTGCGCCGCGCGGAATTGCTGTGGTACTACCAGGAAGGCGCGTCGTGGCTGTTTCCCGATCTTTGGGAGGCGTTCGTCGCACCCATTCCGCCGTCCGAGCGCTCGGACCTGATGGCCGCGTACCGCCGCCGGCTGACGGGCGACGACGAGGCGGCGAAGCACGAAGCCGCGCGCGCATGGAGCATCTGGGAAGGCCGGACGATCACGCTGCTGCCGAATCCCGTGCACGAAGCGCATTTCGGCGACGCGCATTACGCGCTGGCGTTCGCGCGCATCGAGAATCACTACTTCGTTCATCAAGGTTTCATGGAGGAAGGGCAGTTGCTGCGCGACGCGCATCGTCTCGCGGGCATTCCGGGCGCGATCGTCCAGGGGCGCTACGACGTCGCGACGCCCGCCCGCACCGCGTGGGAGCTCGCGAAGGCGTGGCCGCGCGCGTCGCTCGAGATCGTGCCCGACGCGGGACACGCATATGACGAGCCGGGCATCCTGCGCGCGCTGATCGCGGCGACCGATCGCTTCGCGCGCGAGCGTTGATTCGCGATCGGGCATCGCGTGCGACGCACGTCTCGCCGCATCGCGAAGCGGTGCGCGCGTGGCGCGCCGCTTCGAGCCTTTCTTCGAAATCTCCGCCAGTGTAAGCCGCAGAACAGAGATGCGTGAGCGCGCATGACGATACTCGAAGCGAGTTCAACGAAGTGCGGCGATTCGCCGAGGCTGTCGGCGAAGAGGGGGAGTCGTGAACGCAGGTTTCGTGCAGGACCGCATCAATCAGGCCGTCTGGCGCAGCCGCAGCGCGCTTCGCGGATACGGGCGCGCATCCGGCTGGACCGATCCCGGCGAGGCGGCGGCGTTCGCATGGATCGCCGAGCGCGTGCGCGACGAGCCGATCCTCGACGTCGGCGTGGGCGGCGGGCGCACCGTGCCGCTGCTGAAGTCGATCAGCGCCGACTACACGGCCGTCGACTACACGCCCGAGCTCGTCGAGATCTGCCGGCGCAATCATCCGGGCACGCGCGTGCACCGGATGGACGCGCGCGACATGTCGACGTTCGCCGACGAGAGCTTTTCGCTCGTCGTGTTCAGCTACAACGGCATCGACGCGGTCGATCACGATGGCCGGATGTCGATCCTGAAGGAGTTCGCGCGCGTGCTGCGGCCGGGCGGCTTCGCGCTGTTCTCGACGCACAATCTCGCGGGGCCGAGCTATCGGGAAGGGCCGTCGCGGCTCGTTCGTCTGCCGCGGCGCTCGGCGAATCCGCTCGCGCTCGCGATCGATGCGGCGCGGATCGCCTATTCGCTGCCGGTCGGCGCGTTCAACTATGTCTGGAATTCGCGTTTCAATCGAACGTTCGACGGCTATGCGATGCGCGTGTGCGCCGCGCACAAGTTCGGGATACTCATCATGTATACCGATTTCGACACGCAGCAGCGGCAGCTCGATGCCGCCGGCCTGAAGCTGCGCGCGGCGTTCGGCGGCTCGACCGGCAAGCCGTTGCGGCGCGAACAGGATCTCGGCGGCGAAGCGTGGTTTCACTTCGTCGCGAGCAAGCCGGGTGCGTAGCGTGGATGCGGTTGCATCGATGCGGCGCATGTGATTCGCTGCGTCGCGTTCAGTTTCGTTCTGTTGCGTTCAGTCGTTCGGTCACGCTCAGTCGCGCTTAGCCGTGCCGTGCCGTGCCGAGCCGAGCCGAGCCGTGCCGTGCCGCGCCGAGCCACACCGAGCCACACCGAGCCGCACCGAGCCGCACCGAGTTGCGCCGAGGCGAGCGCCGGTGGTATGCGCGCGGCTCGCCGGGCGTTCAGACAAACGCGTCCGCCAGCCGAAGTTTTTGCTCGGCGGGCTGCTGCGCGCCGCGAGCGTCGCCGCGCTCGCTCACGCGATCGTCTTGCAGCCTGAACACCGCGACCGCGCCGTGCAGCGCGCGCGCCTGCTCGGCGAGCGCGTGCGCCGCCGCCGACGCCTCCTCGACGAGCGCCGCGTTCTGCTGCGTCACGTTGTCCATTTGCGCGACGGCATGGTTGACCTGCTCGATGCCGACGCTCTGCTCGTTCGACGCCGACGCGATCTCGCTCACGATGTCCGTCACCTGCCGCACCGAGCCGACGATCTCGCCGATGATCCGCCCCGCGTCGCCGACGAGCGCGGAGCCCGCGCCGACGCGTTCGGCCGACTGCTCGATCAGCGCTTTGATTTCGCGGGCCGCCGTCGCGCTGCGCTGCGCGAGCGTGCGCACCTCGCCCGCGACGACCGCGAAGCCGCGCCCTTGCTCGCCCGCGCGCGCGGCTTCGACGGCCGCGTTCAGCGCGAGGATGTTGGTCTGGAACGCGATGCCGTCGATCACCGCGATGATCTCGGCGACCCGGCCCGAGCTGTCCGCGATCCCGCGCATCGTGTCGACGACTTGCCGCATCACGTCGCCGCCGCGCGTCGCGGTCGTCGACGCGCCCGCGGCCACCGCGCACGCATGCTGCGCATGCTCGGCGTTGCGGCGCACGGTCGACGTGAGCTCGTCCATGCTCGCCGCCGTTTCCTCGAGCGACGCCGCCTGTTCCTCGGTGCGCGACGACAGATCGAGATTGCCCGACGCGATCTGCGCGCTCGCGGTCGCGACGCCGTCGGCGCTGTGCCGCACGTCGTGGACGACGCGCGACAGGCTCGCCTGCATGTCCTTCAGCGCGGCGAGCAGCTCGGCGATCTCGTCGTCGCCGCGCGCGTCGATCGGCGTCGACAGATCGCCCGTCGCGACCCGGCGCACGCAGGCGAGCGCGCGCGCGAGCGGGCGCGTGACGGCGCCGCTGAACCAGACGCCGCCGGCGAGCGCGAGCGCGAACACGACGAGCGTCGCGACGATGCTGACCGTCGTCGCGTGCGCGGCGTTGCTCGCGGCTTCGGCCGATTCGCGCGCGCTGTCGGCGGCGATGTCCTGCGCGGCCTTTTCGAGGAGCGCGGCGGGCGCGCGATCGACGCCGGCCACGGCCTGGTCGCCCGCCGACGGATCGAAGCCCGACGCCTTGAATGCTTCGAATCCCTTACGATAGCCTCGCCCCATTTCCACGTGCGCCGACGCGAATTGCTCGATCAGCCTGCGGCTTTCGCCGTCGGGCAGCTTCGATTCGAGTTCGGCGGCGAGTGTGCCGACGGTTCGTTCGCGCTGCTGGAACGCGCTCCAGTACTTGTCGAGTTTCGCCGGGTCCTTGCCGCGCAGCAGCGTGTCCTTCCATTCCTGCACTTGCAGCTTGAACGCGACGAGCGTCGCGGACACCATCCGCTCGTTCGCGGCGTTTTGCTGGACCGTCGTGGCGTACGTGTCGAGCGAGCGGTTGAGCGCATGAATGCCGTAGAACGCGCCGGCGGATGTGAGGACGAGGGCTGCCGCGAAGGCAAGCGGGATTTTGTGGCGGAGCTTCATCTGATTTCGGGCGTTGCTGGGTGAATGCCGTGTGGCCTGCGTCGATGGCTGGTTATCGGCGCGGGCCTGGGTTCCTTAAATCAGATGATTGAGCGCGACGGGCAGGCGAATCGCGGATGCCGGGATGCGATGGGATGCTTCGGGATGCTCGGGATGCGCGTGCGAGCGGGCGGGGCGCGCAGGCAATGCGGGCGCGTTGCGGCCGACGAATCGCGTGACGAAGCGAGAATCGCGACGAAAGGCGCGAGGACAACGCGCTGCGAATGCCGCAAGCTGAAAATCGCGAGACGCGAGACGCGAGACGCGAGACGCGAGACGCGAGACGCGAGACGCGAGACGCGAGATGCAAGTCGCAAGTCGCAAGTCGCAAGTCGCGAGATGCGAGATGCGAGA
>NZ_LOYJ01000034.1:0-41860 GCF_001526245.1 Burkholderia sp. MSMB1498 | reverse complement strand
ATCGACCATCGACCATCGACCATCGACCATCGACCATCGACCATCGACCATCGACCATCGACCATCGACCATCGACCGCCGACCGCCGACCGCCGACCGCCGACCGCCGACCGCCGACCACCGACCGCATCGCGCCCCGAAACCCTCGAAACCTCGCACGGGGCCAGACCGGGCACGGGCGGGCGATATGCTAAAATCGCCGAGTTTCCCTCTTCGGCTTCACCTTCCCGCATGCCGCTATCCGAGCCCGTATCCCGTCAGTTGCGCCATCGCCGCGCAATTCGAGCGGAAGCCTACGAGCGTGCCGACGGCTTGTGGGACATCGAAGCCTGCCTGACCGATCACAAGCCGCGCGACGTCGCGCTCGCGTCTGGCGCCAGGCCGAACGGCCTGCCGATTCACGAGCTCTGGCTGCGCGTCACGATCGATCGCGAACTCAATATCGTCGACGTCGACGCGTCGTCCGACTGGGTACCCTATCCCGGTCAATGCGAATCCGCCCAATCCGCCTACCGCGTCCTCATCGGGCTCAACCTCTTCCGCCATTTCCGTCGCGACGTCTCCCGGCTGCTGTCGGGCGTCGCCGGCTGCTCGCACCTGACCGAGCTGTGCGCGGTGTTGCCGACGGCCGCGATCCAGGCGTTCGCGGGCGACGTATGGGACGTGCGCGAGCAATTGGGCGGCCAGACGGACGGGCGAGGCCAGCCGGCCGCGGAGCCGCCGTTCCAGCTCGGCCGTTGTCACGCGCTGCGGTTCGACGGAGAAGCGGTTCGGCAGTTCTATCCGCGTTGGTACGGCGCGAGCCGCCCCGCGCGCGAGGGCTTGGACGGTGCGAAGGAATGAGGGCGAACGCTTGAATCGTCAGAAGAAGCGATCGTCAATCGACTTTTTTTAGCCAACTCACAGACTGAAGGAATCACGCATGAAGATTCACGAGTACCAGGGTAAGGAAATCCTGCGGAAATTCGGAGTCGCGGTACCGCGCGGCAAGCCGGCGTTCTCGGTGGACGAGGCCGTCAAGGTGGCGGAAGAGCTGGGCGGCCCGGTCTGGGTCGTCAAGGCCCAGATTCATGCGGGCGGCCGCGGCAAGGGCGGCGGCGTGAAGGTCGCGAAGTCGCTCGAGCAAGTGCGCGAGTACGCGAACCAGATCCTCGGCATGCAGCTGAAGACGCACCAGACCGGTCCGGAAGGCCAGAAGGTCAACCGTCTGCTGATCGAAGAAGGCGCGGACATCAAGAAGGAACTGTATGTCGGCATCGTGATCGACCGCGTGTCGCAGAAGGTCGTCGTGATGGCGTCGAGCGAAGGCGGCATGGACATCGAGGAAGTCGCGGAAAAGACGCCGGAAGCGATCCACAAGGTCGCCGTCGAGCCGTCGCTGGGCCTGCAGGACGCCGAAGCCGACGATCTCGCGAAGAAGATCGGCGTGCCGGACGCGTCGCTTGCGCAAGCGCGCGAAATCCTGAAGGGCCTGTACAAGTCGTTCTGGGAAACGGACGCGTCGCTCGCCGAAATCAACCCGCTCGTGCTGACGGGCGACGGCAAGGTGATCGCGCTCGACGCGAAGTTCAACTTCGATTCGAACGCGCTGTTCCGTCATCCGGAAATCGTCGCGTACCGCGATCTGGACGAGGAAGATCCGGCTGAAATCGAGGCGTCGAAGTTCGATCTCGCGTACATCTCGCTCGACGGCAACATCGGCTGCCTCGTGAACGGCGCGGGCCTCGCGATGGCGACGATGGACACGATCAAGCTGTTCGGCGGCGAGCCGGCTAACTTCCTCGACGTGGGCGGCGGCGCGACGACCGAGAAGGTCACCGAAGCGTTCAAGCTGATGCTGAAGAACCCGGGCCTGAAGGCGATCCTCGTGAACATCTTCGGCGGCATCATGCGCTGCGACGTGATCGCGGAAGGCGTGATCGCGGGCTCGAAGGCCGTGAACCTGAACGTGCCGCTCGTCGTGCGCATGAAGGGCACGAACGAAGACCTCGGCAAGAAGATGCTCGCGGAATCCGGCCTGCCGATCATCTCGGCGGACAGCATGGAAGAAGCGGCGCAGAAGGTCGTCGCCGCGGCTGCGGGCAAGTAACGAGCCGCCCGCACCTGGCGCTGCGCGCCAGGCCCCCAAGCGGGGCGGGAGGATTCGGGGCAGCCCGGCGTTTTCCCGAGCGCAACATTGAACACGCATGGCGGCGCGGTTTTCTCGCGACGCCGATCGAACAGAGGTCATTACATGTCGATTCTGATCAACAAAGACACGAAGGTCATCACGCAGGGCATCACCGGCAAGACCGGCCAGTTCCACACGCGCGCCTGCCGTGAATACGCAAACGGCCGCGAAGCGTTCGTCGCGGGCGTGAACCCGAAGAAGGCCGGCGAGGATTTCGAAGGCATTCCGATCTACGCGAGCGTCAAGGAAGCGAAGGAAGAAACCGGCGCGACCGTGTCGGTCATTTACGTTCCGCCGGCGGGCGCCGCGGCTGCGATCTGGGAAGCGGTCGAAGCCGATCTCGATCTCGCGATCTGCATCACGGAAGGCATCCCAGTGCGCGACATGATCGAAGTGAAGGACCGCATGCGCCGCGAAGGCCGCAAGACGCTGCTGCTCGGGCCGAACTGCCCGGGCACGATCACGCCGGACGAACTGAAGATCGGCATCATGCCGGGTCACATCCACCGTAAGGGCCGCATCGGCGTCGTGTCGCGTTCGGGCACGCTGACGTATGAAGCCGTGGCGCAGCTCACCGCGCTCGGCCTCGGCCAGTCGTCGGCGGTCGGTATCGGCGGCGATCCGATCAACGGCCTGAAGCACATCGACGTGATGAAGATGTTCAACGACGATCCGGATACGGACGCGGTCGTGATGATCGGCGAAATCGGCGGTCCGGACGAAGCGAACGCCGCGCAGTGGATCAAGGACAACATGAAGAAGCCGGTCGTCGGCTTCATCGCGGGCGTCACGGCGCCTCCGGGCAAGCGCATGGGCCACGCCGGCGCGCTGATCTCGGGCGGCGCGGATACGGCCGAAGCGAAGCTGGAAATCATGGAAGCGTGCGGCATCACGGTTACGCGCAATCCGTCGGAGATGGGCCGCCTGCTGAAGGCAGCGCTGTAAGCATCGGTTTCATCGCCACGAAAAACGCCGGCTTAGCCGGCGTTTTTTGTTATGCTCGCGCAATCGTTCCGTAAGCCTTGCGCCGGGCCGCCCGGCGCGGGCGGAACGCATGCCGGCCCCACTTCCTTCGCTTCGCTCTCATGTTCGAATTCTTCGCCTCGCTCCATTGGGGCGCCGTCGCGCAAATCGTCGTCATCGACATCCTGCTCGGCGGCGACAACGCGGTCGTGATCGCGCTCGCCTGCCGCAACCTGCCCGCGCAACAGCGCGTGCGCGGCGTGCTGTGGGGGACGGCGGGCGCGATCGTGCTGCGCGTGGTGCTGATCGCGTTCGCGGTGCTGCTGCTCGACGTGCCGCTCCTGAAGTTCGCGGGCGGCGTGCTGCTGCTGTGGATCGGCGTGCGGCTGATGGCGCCCGCCGACGACGCGCACGACAGCATCAAGCCCGCCGACAGGCTGTGGGACGCGGTGAAGACAATCGTGATCGCCGACGCGGTGATGAGCCTCGACAACGTGATCGCGATCGCCGGCGCGGCCGAACAGGCGGACCCGGGCCACCGGATCGCGCTCGTGATCTTCGGCCTGCTCGTGAGCATTCCGATCATCGTCTGGGGCAGCACGCTCGTCCTCAAGCTGCTCGATCGGTTCCCGATCTTCATCACGCTCGGCGCGGCGCTGCTCGGCTGGATCGCCGGCGGCCTGATGGTCAACGATCCGGCGGGCGACCGCTGGCCGCTCCTCGACACGCCCGCCGCGATCTACGGCGCGAGCGTCGCGGGCGCGCTCTTCGTCGTGATCGCCGGCTACGCGCTGAAGAAGCGGCGCGCGGCATCGGGCGCGGCGGGCTCCCGCTGACCGACGCACGCGTTTCGCGGCGTCGGCCGTCCGGCCGACTGCCCGCGTCGCCGGCCGCTGGCTACGATCGACACGCCTGCCTCATCCGGCAGGCGTGTTTCGTTTTCGGAGCCTGTCATGAGCGAAGTTCTTTCCGTTTTATCGTCGTTTTCGGCGCGCGTGGGCGGCGTGCGCGCGCTGCGCCGGATGTGGCGCGCATCGAGGCTCGCGGCGGGGCGTGGCCGCGGCTTCACGTTGATCGAATTGATGATCGTGCTTGCGATCGTCGGTGTCGTCGCGGCGTACGCGATTCCCGCGTATCAGGATTACCTCGCGCGCAGCCGGGTCGGCGAGGGGCTCGCGCTCGCGGCGTCCGCGCGGCTCGCGGTCGCGGAGAATGCAGCGAGCGGCGGCGGTTTCGCGGGCGGCTACGTGTCGCCGCCGGGCACGCGCAACGTCGAATCGATTCGCGTCGACGACGACACCGGGCAGATCGTGGTCGCATTCACGACGCGCGTCGCGGCGGCGGGCGCGAATACGCTCGTGCTCGTGCCGTCGGCGCCGGACCGGGCGGACACGCCGACGGCGCGCGTCGCGTTGTCGAAGGGCGTCGTCCAGGCGGGCGCGATCACGTGGGAGTGCTTTGTCGACGGCAAGGCGTCGTCGTCGCTTCCCGCGCCGGGCGCCGGGCCGATGCCGACCGACGCGCCGACCCTGGCCGGCAAGCTCGCGCCGCCGGAATGTCGCGCGTGAAGGGCGGCGGCGGGCGGCGGCGAAGCGCCGGAAGGGCACGGCGGGGTGCGTAGCGAGGGGACGGGGCGAGCGATGGGCGGGGGCCGCGCCGGACGTCGCGGGCATTGGCCGACAAACGGGCCATTGCCGCGGCACCGCATTGGTGCGTGACGCGATGACGAGGTGCGACCGGTGCTCCGGGCCCGCACAGCGGGAGGTTTTTTTTGTATAGTGCGCCGGTTGCTGACACCCGGTTCGCTCATGCCTTCCTCTTTTCTGCGTTCTTTGTCGCTGATCGCGCTTGCAGTCGCCCTGATCCTGCCGTATGCGGTCACGAACCACACGTATCCGATCCCGACCTTCTATTCCGAATTCGCCGCGTTCGCGCTGTATTGGGTGCTCGGCGCGACCGTCGTCCTGCTCGTGAAAGCCGAGCGCACCGCGCAGCCTTTCGCGGCGCCGTTGGCGCTCGTCGCGCCGCTCGGGTTCGGCGCGGTGCTGCTCGCGCAGGTCGCGCTGCTGCCGCTGCGTCAACCGTCGATGAACTGGCTCGCGGTGGGCTATTTGCTCGGCGCGCTCGTCGCGATGCAGTCGGGCTACGCGCTCGCGCGCGCGAACATGGCCGATATGGTCGCGCGGATGATCGCGGGCGCGACCATCGTCGGCGGCATCTTCGCCGTCGCCAGCCAGCTCGTGCAGCTGTTCCATCTGGAGCCGACGTTCTCGCCGTTCGTCGTGTCGTACGGCGTGAGCGTCGACCGCAGGCCGTACGGCAACATGGCGCAGGCGAATCACCTCGCGACCTACATCGCGTTCGCGCTCGCAGGGGCACTCTATCTCGTGCAGACGCGCCGGATGCCAGCGCTCGCGTGGGCGGCGCTGTCGGTGTTCCTGTCCGTCGGGCTCGCGCTCACCGTGTCGCGCGGGCCGTGGCTGCAGGTGGGCGTGATGGTCGTCGCCGGCTTCTGGATGGCATTCGCGCAGGGCCGGCGCGATCCGGCAGCAAGCCGGGCGCGCGCGTGGGCGATGCCGATCGTGCTCGGTGCGTTGTTCGTCGCGGTCAACGTCGCGGTGCGCTGGGTGAACGTGCACTACCACCTCGGCCTTGCCGAATCGGCCGCCGACCGCATGCGCGACGCCGGCCAGATCGCGCCGCGCCTCGCGCTCTGGAAATACGGCCTCACGATGTTCCGCGAGCATCCGCTGCTCGGCGTCGGCTGGGGCGAGTTCCCGATTCACCAGTTCGAGCTCGTGCGCAAGCTGGGCGGCGTCGAGATCGCGAACAACTCGCACGACATCTTCATCGATCTGCTCGCGAAGTCCGGCTTGCTCGGCATCGGCGTGCTGGTGGTCGCGCTCGTCGCGTGGTTCGTACGCGCGCTGCGCGTGCCGCACACGGAGAGCCGCGTGTTCGGCTTCGCGCTCGTCGGCATTCTGCTGATGCACGCGCTGGTCGAATATCCGCAGCAGTACACGTTCTTCCTGCTGCCCGTGATGTTCGTGATCGGCCTGCTCGAGACGAAGCCGCTGCGCGTGCTGCCGGGCCGCGCCGCGTTCGCGTTGTTCGCGGCGCTGTCCGTGGCGGGCCTCGTATCGCTGTATCCGGTGCTGCGCGATTACCAGCGCGCGGAAGTGCTGTACTACGGCACGAATCCGGCCGAGCAGTACCGCGAAAATCCGTCGTTCCTGTTCGGCGCATGGGGCGATTACGGCGCGGCGACGCTGCTCGCGATCTCGCGCGACAACCTACCGGCGAAGCTCGCCGCGCACGAACGCGCGATCGCGCTGCTGCCGGGCGAAACCGTGCTGCGCCGCTACGCGGTGTTGCAGGCGCTCGACGGCCGTGAGGCCGACGCGCTCGACACGGTCGAGCGGCTGCGCGTGTTCGCGGAAGAACTGCACGACTGGCCGGTGCAGCTCGCCGCGCTGTACAAGCTGCTCGACGATCAGCCGTCGCTGAAGTCGTTCAAGGCGGCGCTCGTCGCGACGTACGGCACGCCTGCTTCGACCGTATCGGCAGACGACGAGGAAGACGACAGCGACGATTGATATCGAAGCGCTCGGCGCTTCGGGGCCGGAACCCGCCGCAGGCCGTGAAACCGCCGCTTCTTGTGGCGGTTTTTTATTGGACGGCGCGAAGACAGAGGGGCGCGATTGCGTGATGCGGCACGGGCAACGCGTGACGCGCGATGCGCGGCGGCGCGCTCCGCCGGCTCGTCACGCGCGCGAAACGGTGAGCGCCGCGGCGCCGATGCAGCGAATCGCATCGCGCGCGACGCATGAGCCGGCATCGCTTTGCCGACGTGCATCGTTGGGGTTGGCCGCCGCCGCGAGAATTCGCGACGACGAGAAATCGGCGCGGCGGGCACCCCGAGAGACCGCGCGCAACACGCCAGTCATCCGCCGCGTGCGGGCGATGACGTCAAGCAGTGTCAAATCGCGCCGCATTCGTTCGCGACGAACCGGGATGAACGGATGCGCGCCGCGTCGTTCGGGTATCCTTTGGCGCGGTGTTCACCGACTGGAACGATTTCTTGCCCTGAGAGGAAGCCCATGAAAACGCGTACTCATCGTATTGCCGCTGCCGGCATCCTGGTTGCCAGCATCGTGTCATTGCCGACCGCGCACGCGCAGCTCGGCGATCTACTCAAGCAAGGCGGCGACGCCGGTAACGGCGCGGGCGGCATCGCCGGCGCGCTCGGCAATCTCGGCGGCGCGGGCGGAGCGGCATCGGCAGGCTCGCTGCTCACGCCCGGCAGTACCGGCAACGTCGCGGGCCTGTTGCAGTTCTGCATCAAGAACAACTATCTCGGCGACGGCGGCGCTTCGTCGGTGAAGGACGCGCTGATGGGCAAACTCGGCGGCGGCGTCACGTCGGACAGCAGCTACGCGAGCGGCGCGAACGGCATTCTCGACGCCGGCAACGGCCGCACGCTCGACCTGAGCGGCGGACAGAACTTCAAGCAGCAGTTGACGAAGCAGGTTTGCGACAAGGTGCTGTCGCAGGCGAAGTCGCTGTTGTAAGCGGGACGCCGGCGCCGCGCCGCCGGTGCGGACGACGGGCGATCGGCGTGCGGCTGATGCGCGGACCAAGCGCAATCGAAGCGCGCTGCGCATGCGATGCGCGTCGCGCCGGCGTGCGGCATGGCGCGCGTCGCCCGAAGTCGGGCGCCGGTGCGCAAGAAGAACGGAAAGCCAGAACAAGAATCGGGGTGCGCAATCGCACGGCGGTCGCCATGCGGGCGCCGTCGGTTCGCGCGACGGACGCTGCAGATTGACCAGAACGAACATGAAGACCAAGACGACGTACCTGACGCTTCCTCTTGCCGCATCGCTGTTCGCCGGCTGCGCAGCGCTCGCGCCGCGCGATGCGGCGAAGCTCGAATGCACGATGCCCGTCGCGGTGTATCCGGACAGCGCGAAGCCGCTCGAGCGCCGGGCGACCGTGCTCGTGCGCGCGATGATCACGGCATCGGGCAATGCGGAGAACGTCGCGGTGACGACGAGCAGCCGGAACGCGGCGGCGGATCGCGCGGCCGTCGACGCGATGTCGAAGGTCGAATGCACGCAGACGCCCGCGCGCGGCGGCGAACGGTATCCGTTTACGCTGACGCGGCCGTTCGTCTTCGAGCCGGCGGCGAAGACGGCTCGGTGATGCGGATCGCAAACGTCTGTGGGAAAGGCGGCGAGCGCGCGATATCGTTCCAACTCGAAGCCGCTGTCGGCCGCGACGCGCTCAACGAAGTTGCATGACCCACGCCGGGATTCGACGGTGCGTTGCTCATGTGCTTGCGCGGACGAGATCGATGGCGTCACGCACCCGCTTCGCCGGCCTTCCAATCCCCCGACTTCCCGCCGCGCTTTTCCGTCACGCTCACGTCGGTGATCGTCATTCCCCGGTCGACGGCCTTGCACATGTCGTAGACCGTCAGGAGCCCGACCTGCACCGCGGTCAGCGCTTCCATCTCGACGCCGGTGCGTCCGAGCGTCTCGACTTGCGCGGTGCAGCGCACGCCGGGCAGCGCGTCGTCGAATTCGAAGTCGACCGCGACGCGCGTCAGCGCGAGCGGGTGGCAGAGCGGAATCAGATCGGCCGTGCGCTTCGCGCCCTGGATCGCCGCGATCCGCGCGACGCCGAGCACGTCGCCTTTCTTCGCGCGTCCTTCGCGGATCAGCGCGAGCGTGTCGGGCAGCATCCGGATCGCGCCGCGCGCCACCGCGATGCGCTTGGTCTCCTGCTTGTCGCCGACATCGACCATGTGCGCGTGGCCGGCGGCGTCGAAGTGTGTGAATCCAGACATGTCTTGCTCCGTTAGAGGGCGCCTATCATAGCAGCGCGGCCTGTCGGCCGGCCCGGCCAATCCGACCGCCCCGACCGCCCCGATCGAACCGATCGAACCGATCGATCCAACCGCTTCCACCGATTCAACCGCTTCGACAGGCGCCGGCGTCGCGAGCATGGCGCCCGCGCGCCGTTACAATGACGCAGCTCCATCGAACAATTACGCCACGGCCGCTCAGATCCTTGCCCATGCGCGTCAAATCGTCGTTTGCCGTCTTGCTGTCCGCGGCGCTCGCCCTGCCGCCCGGCGGCCACGCGCAGCCACGGGCCGATGCGCCGCCGCTCGAATCCGCGCCTGCCGCCGGCATCGTCGACGCCGCGCCGCTCGCGCGTGACGCGATCTCGACCGTGCCGTCGGGCATCGCGCCCGGCGTGTTCGGCACTTATGGCGGCGCGCAAAGCCGGCTCGCCGATCCGGCGTCGGGCACGCCCAGTTTGCGCGCGCCGCTTCGCTCGTTGCAACTGCCGGATCTCGGCGACGGCTCGGGCGGCTCGCTGACGCCGCAGGCGGAGCGCCGTCTCGGCGAGCGCGTGATGCGCGAAGTGCGGCGCGATCCCGACTATCTCGACGACTGGCTCGTGCGCGACTACCTGAATTCGGTCGCGGCGAAGCTGTCGGCGGCCGCCGCCGCGCAGTTCATCGGCGGCTACATGCCCGATTTCGATCTGTTCGCGATGCGCGATCCGCAGATCAACGCGTTCTCGCTGCCGGGCGGCTTCATCGGCATCAACAGCGGGCTCGTCGCGACGACGCAGACCGAATCCGAGCTCGCGTCGGTGATCGGCCACGAGATGGGGCACGTGCTGCAGCGGCACATCGCGCGGATGATCGGCGCAAGCGAGAAGAGCGGCTACGCGGCGCTCGCGACGATGCTGTTCGGCGTGCTCGCGGGCATTCTCGCGCGCAGCGGCGATCTCGGCAGTGCGATCGCGTTGGGCGGCCAGGCGTTCGCCGTCGACAGCCAACTGCGCTTTTCGCGCTCGGCCGAGCGCGAGGCGGACCGCGTCGGCTTTCAATTGCTCGCGGGCGCCGGCTACGATCCGTACGGGATGCCTGGCTTCTTCGAGCGGCTCGAGCGCGCGTCGTTGGGCGACGCGGGCGTGCCGGCGTACGCGCGCACGCACCCGCTGACGGGCGAGCGGATCGCCGACATGGACGATCGCGCGCGACGCGCGCCATACAAGCAGCCGCGTCAATCGCCGGAATACGGCTTCGTGCGCGCGCGCCTGCGGATGCTGCAGAACCGCTCGCCGACCGATTACGCGAACGAGGCGCGGCGGATGCGCGTGGAGCTCGACGACAGGATCGCGCCGAACGTCGCGGCGAACTGGTACGGGATCGCGCTCGGCGAGATGCTCGGCGGCCGCTACGACGACGCGGACCGCGCGCTCGCCGCGGCGCGCGACGTGTTCGCGCGCACGGCGGCCAGCGAGGGCGATTCGGCGCGCAATTCGCCGAGCCTCGACGTGCTCGCGGCCGAGATCGCGCGCCGAGCGGGCCGCACCGACGACGCGGTGCGGCTCGCCGCCGCCGCGCGCGAGCGCTGGCCGGGCTCGCACGCGGCGATCGCCGCGCACCTGCAGGCGCTGCTCGCCGCGCGCCGCTACGCGCAGGCGCAAACGCTCGCGCAGTCCGAGGCGAGCACCGATCCCGGCCAGCCGGACTGGTGGAGCTTTCTCGCGCAGGCGAGCCTGGGCAACGGCGACGCGGTCGCGCAGCGACGCGCGCTCGCGGAGAAGTTCGCGCTCGAAGGCGCATGGCCGTCGGCGATCCGGCAGCTGCGCGAGGCGCGCGACCTCAAGTCGGCGAGCTTCTATGAGCAGTCGATCATCAGCGCGCGGCTGCACGAGCTCGAGGCGCGCTACAAGGAAGAGCGGGAAGACGACAAGGACAACCGTCGCGGGTGACGCGCGGCGCGACGCCGCGATCGTCGCGGGCGACGTGCCGGCCGGCGCGGCTCGTCACGCTGCCGGCCGACGAATGTCCTGATGGAATCCGGACGAATCGAACGGCATGAACGGCATATGCGGCGCGAACGGCATGCGCGGCGCGAACGTCGCGAACGAAGCGGCCAAGCGCCGCGCGCGGTTCGCCTGCCGCTGACGCACATGCAGCGTGCGGCTGTCCGCGGCCCGCGTCAGCCATCCGCCGTCCACCGTCCGCGTCAGCCGCCCGCATCAGCCCGCCCGCGTCAGCCCTCCGGTCGTTCGGCCGCGCGCGCGGCCGGACTCGCGACGAACCGGAACCGCTGGGCGACGTCGTCGCGCCGGATCGGCTCGAGCGGCAGGTCGACGCCGCCGCCGAGATGCAACACGCCGTGCGCGCCGTCGTCGTCGAGGTCGGCGTGATCGGCGAAGAGCCCCAGATCGTGATCGTGCAGCGCGGCGACGCGCGGCGGCATCGACGCGTCGGCGAACAGCACGCCGCCCGCGTCGTCGAGCCACGCGCGCGCCGGCTCGAACGCGCGGCCCGTGTGGTCGGTGAGCGCGACGCGCGGCGGAGCGTCGCGATCCGCCGCGAGCCTGACGATCCACGGCGTGTACGCGAGCTCGACGTACACGCGCTGCGGCCCGTTCTGGAAGAACCATTGCCCGTCGTCGTCGCGCTCGTAGTTGCGGGCGATGAACTCGACGAGCGCCGGGTGCCGGACGGGCGAGCCGAGCGCGCCCGCCGCCTGCGCGGCGTCGTCGCGCATCCGCCAGCCGCCACGACGGTCGAGCAGCAGCCATCCGGTGCAGTGCGGGACGTTCGGCCACTTGGCGAGCGCCTGTTTGACGATGTCATCCATGATCGGTGAACCGTGAGCAGAATTCGAAGACGCGCGCCGGGAGCCAGTCGATGCGCCCGGGGAACGGGCCCGTCATGAAGCCCGCGTGGCCGCCGTGCTCGGGCTGGTCGAGCACGACCGCGCGCGACACGTCGCGCGGGCCGGGCAGCGCCGACGCCGGCAGGAACGGATCGTTGCGCGCGTTGAGGATCAGCGTCGGCACGTCGATCGCCGCGAGGAGCGGGCGCGTCGTCGCCTGCGTCCAGTAGTCGTTCGCGTCGACGAAGCCGTGCAGCGGCGCGGTGACGATGTCGTCGAAGTCGTGCATCGTGCGCGCGGCGAGCATCGCGTCCTTGTCGAAGAGCCCGGGGTATTGCTCGAGCTTCAGGAGCGCCTTGAGCTTCAGCGTCTTCAGGAAGCTGCGCGTGTAGACCATCGAGAAGCCTTGCGACAGCGCGCGCCCGCCCGCGTGGACGTCGAGCGGCGCCGAGATCGCCGCGGCCGCCGCGACGAACGAGGCGCCGCCGCGCCGCTCGCCGAGCCAGCGCAGCAGCACGTTGCCGCCAAGCGACACGCCGACCGCGACGAGCGGCCCGCGGTGGCTTGTCGCGAGCCGTGCCAGTATCCAGTCGACTTCGGCGCTGTCGGCGAGGTGATAGAAGCGCGGCATCCGGTTCATCTCGCCGCTGCAGCTGCGGAAATGCGGGACGACGCCGTGCCAGCCGCGCGCGCGGGCGGCCGCCATCACCACGCGCGCGTAATGCGAATCGGAGCTGCCTTCGAGGCCGTGGAACAGCACGACGAGCGGCGCGTTCGGCTCGGGCGCGGCGCCCGCCGGATGCGCGAGCCAGTCGACATCGATGAAGTCGCCGTCCGGCGTGTCCCAGCGCTCGCGCCGGTACGGAATATCGGGACGGCGCGCGAGGAGCGCGGGGACGATCGTCTGCGCGTGGCTCGTCGGCAGCCAAAGCGGCGCGCGATAGAAGGACGAGGCTGCCGGGCGGGCGGTCTCGTCGGCAGCGGGAAGGGGGGGTAGCGCGGTGCTCATCGCTGCGAACGCCTCTCGCTCAGTGGAGCGGCCCCTGCGCGTGGCGGATCTTCGCGGCGAACTGGGCCGCCGTCTGCTCGGGGATCGGGCTCGCGTGGATGTGGGCGATCCGCCATTCGCCGCGCTCGTGGATCATCACGTAGGTCGTGAACACCATCTGCGGCTCGGCCGTGAGATCGGCCTGCTGGTGCGCTTCCGCGACCGTGTAGACGACGGTGCCGAGGCTGTCGTAGACGCGGATGTCGAGCGGCTCGATCGTCACGGGCTGCGTCGACATGCGCTCGCCGAACCCGCTTCGGATCTGCTCGAGGCCGTGCAGGTGCGTGCCGTCCGACCAGATGCAGCTGGCGAAGTCCTCGTCGATCCAGAGGACCATCAGCGCGTCGAGGTTGGCGTCGGCGACTGCCTGGTAGTACGCGTTCAGCGTGTCGGCGGCGGCTTCGAAGAGGCGGGCAAAACGTGGCATCGGGTCTATCTCTCGCGCGCGGCGCGCGCCGTTTCATCAAGGCGGCCCGTGCATCGGCAGGGCCGCCCGCTTAGCGGTGAGTCGGGTGCGGGGTGCGCGCCGCGCGACGGGCGGCCTTGCGGCCGCGGGCGTCAGCGCTGTCCGACGAGCATCCCGCGCAAATCGCCGAACACCTGCTCCGGGCTCAGCTCGCGCAGGCACTTCAGGTGGCCGAGCGGGCATTCGCGTTCGAAGCAGGGACTGCATTCGAGATGCAGCCATTGTACCTTTGCCAGCTCCGACAGCGGCGGGGTATGACGCGGATCGGTCGACCCGTAGAGCGCGACGAGCGGCCGGCGCAGCGCCGCCGCGACGTGCATCAGCCCGGAATCGTTCGTGACGACCGCGTTCGCCCGCGCGATCAGCGCGCACGCCTCGGTGAGCGACGTCTGGCCGCAGAGATTGCGCACGTTCGGCGCGCGCTCGGCGATCGCCTGCGCGGCGGCGGCGTCCTTCGGCGAGCCGAGCGCGACGATCTGCGTGTAGGGAAACGACTGGCTCACGCTTTGCGCGAGCGCGGCGAAATGCTCGGGCGGCCAGCGCTTCGCGGGGCCGTATTCGGCGCCCGGGCAGAACACGACGAGCGGCTTGCGCGTGTCGAGATTGAAGCGCGCGGATACGCGCGCCGTCTCGTTCAAGTCCGCTTCGAGCCTAGGCGGCGGCAGCGCGTTGAACGACTCGGGCAGCTTCGCGCCGGGCGCATATGCAAGCGTTGCGTAATGTTGGGCCATCGGCGGGCGCTCGTCGCGCGCCTTGCTCGGGTTTGCGTGGCGCACGTTGAGGAGCGCGTAGCGATGCTCGCCCGTGTAGCCGACCCGCAGCGGGATGCCCGCGAGCCACGGGATGAGCGCGGACTTCAGCGAGTTCGGCAGCACGTACGCGGCGTCGTAGCCGAGCTCGCGCAGATCGCTCGCGAGCTGCCAGCGGCGCAGCATCTGCAGCTTGCCGTGCGCGAGGTCGGTTGCATGGACATCGTGAATCTCGGGCATCCGCTCAAGCACGGGCGCGACCCACGCCGGGGCCACGGCGTCGATGACGATGCGGGGATGCAGCTTCCTCAGCAGCGCGAAAAGCGGCTGCGCCATCAATGCGTCACCGATCCAGTTCGGTGCGATAACCAACGCTCGACGCATCAGGGGGATTTCCGATGTCGTAATAAAGCGCGACGCTCATGCGCCGCGCTCGGGTTGCTGGGGAGGGGCGGCGGCGCGTGCCGGTCGGCCGGTGCGCGCCGCGTCGGGCGGTGAAACCGCCGCGCGCTCAATGGTGGCCGCGGAGGACTTCGCCGTCGCGCAGCTTGTAGCGTGTGCCGCAGTACGGGCAGCGCGCCTCGCCGTGCGAGACGTCGATGAACACGCGCGGATGCGCGCTCCAGCGCGGCATCGCCGGGTTCGGGCAGTAGGCGGGCAGATCCTTGGCCGTCAGTTCGATGAGCGGCATTTCCTTGATTTCACTCATGGGGCTTTCTCGTTATGGCGATGGCGAGGCGCGCGCGCCCGGCGACGGGCGCGCCGCGCGTTCAGATTTTGGTGAGCCAGTCCGCGTGCTTCGCGCTCTTGCCGTTCACGACGTCGAAGAACGCGCTTTGCAGCTTCTCGGTGATCGGGCCGCGCGCGCCGTTGCCGATCGTGCGGTTGTCGAGCTCGCGGATCGGCGTGACTTCGGCCGCGGTGCCGGTGAAGAACGCCTCGTCGGCCGTGTAGACTTCGTCGCGCGTGATGCGCTTCTCGATCACTTCGACGCCGGCTTCCTTCGCGAGCGTGATGACCGTGTCGCGCGTGATGCCGTCGAGGCACGACGCGAGATCGGGCGTGTACAGCTTGCCGCGGTTCACGAGGAAGAAGTTTTCGCCGGAGCCTTCGGACACGTAGCCGTCGACGTCGAGGAGGAGCGCCTCGTCGTAGCCGTCGGCCGTCGCTTCCTGGTTCGCGAGGATCGAGTTCACGTACCAGCCCGACGCCTTCGCGCGCACCATCGCCACGTTCACGTGATGGCGGGTGAACGACGACGTCTTCACGCGGATGCCCTTCGCGAGGCCTTCCTCGCCGAGGTACGCGCCCCACGGCCAGGCCGCGATCGCGACGTGGATCGTGTTGCCCTTCGCCGACACGCCGAGCTTCTCCGAGCCGATCCAGATGATCGGGCGCAGGTAGCACGACTCGAGCTTGTTCTCGCGGACGACGTCGCGCTGCGCGGCCTCGAGCGTTTCCTGGTCGAACGGCACGTCCATCTGGAAGATCTTCGCCGAGTTCAGCAGGCGCTTCGTGTGCTCCTTCAGGCGGAAGATCGCCGTGCCGCCGTCGGCCGTCTTGTATGCGCGCACGCCCTCGAAGACGCCCATGCCGTAGTGCAGCGTGTGGGTCAGCACGTGGATCTTGGCGTCGCGCCATTCGATCAGCTTGCCGTCCATCCAAATCTTGCCGTCGCGATCGGCCATTGACATAGGTCTTCTCCTAGTGGATGCGGGGATGCGCAGAAAGCGCGCGCGGCGGCTCGAAACGGCGGCGCGTCGCAAAGACGCTCATTTTAGCGTTTTTGTGCGGGCAACGGTCGGTACGGCGGGGTCCGGCGCTATAATCGACGCGCAACCTGCGTGAAAAAATAACGGGCGGCGGCGGCGCGACGCGCGCGAGCTGCCCGGCTTTTCGCCTTCGCGGCGCCTCCCCGATGCTCGCTCGCCTTTCCGCCACCGACCGCTTCGCCCTCGCCCAGGGTTTCCGCGATTTTTCCCCGACGCTGATGGCGATCCTGTCGTGGGGGCTCGTCACCGGCATCGCGATGAGCAAATCGGTGCTGTCGACGGGGCAGGCGGTCGGCATGTCGATTTTCGTCTACGCGGGCTCGTCGCAGCTCGCGGTGCTGCCGCTCTTCGCCGCGAAGCTGCCGGTCTGGACGATCCTCCTCACGGCCGCGATGGTCAACATGCGGTTCGTGATCTTCAGCGCGGGGCTCGCGCCCCATTTCTCGTACCTGCCGCTGTGGCGGCGCCTCGCGATCGGCTATTTCAACGGCGACGTGATTTATCTGCTGTTCCAGAAGCAGGGCTTCGCGACGGGCCAGGTGCCCGGCAAGGAAGCGTACTTCTGGGGCATGGCGCTCACGAGCTGGCTTGCGTGGCAGGCGTCGTCGCTCGTCGGCATCGCGCTCGCGAGCGCGTTTCCCGACAGCTGGGGGCTCGCGCTCGCCGGCACGCTCGCGCTGATCCCGATCATGGTGTCGGCGATCTCGAACCGATCGACGCTCGCGGCCGTCGCGGTCGCCGGCGTCGTGTCGCTCGTCGCGTTCGAGCTGCCGTACCGGCTCGCGCTGCCGCTCGCGGTGGTCGCGGCGCTCGCGGCGGGCAGCGTCGCCGACTGGTTCGTCGAGCGCGCCGACTGGCGGCGCATCCGCGCGGCCGGCCGCGCGACGCACACGGAGGACGCCGAATGAGCGACTGGCAGATCTGGCTCGCGATCGCGGGGATGACGCTCGTCACCGCGATCACGCGCGCGCTCTTTCTCGTCGGCGGCGAGCGCACCGTGCTGCCCGAGCGCGCGCAGCGCTCGCTGCGCTATGCGCCTGCCGCCGCGCTCGTCGCGGTTGTCCTGCCCGACGTGCTGGAGACGCCCGCGGGCCTCTCGTTCGCGCTGTCGAACCACGATTTCTATGCGGCGGCGGCCGGCCTCGCGTGGTTCCTGTGGCGGCGCAGCATGCTCGGCACGATCGTCGTCGGGATGCTCGTGTTCACCGCGCTGCGCATCCTGTTCTGACGTGCGCCGCCGCGCGCGCCGCGCCCGGCTCGAAGGCGCGACCCAACGGCGCACGTCGCCTCCGGATCGCAGCAATTCGCCGCCTCGCGGGGCAGCGCGCGGGGCGGATCGGCTAGAATGACCCCTTCCGGAATTTTTTCGCGCGCGCGCCGCGCGGGCCTTGCCGTGCGAAGCCGGCGGGCCGCGCCTGGCGCCGGCGAGGCAGCCCGCGCGCGTCGAATCGCTTTCCTTCATCAACCTTCATCAGTCCCATGAGCCAAGTAAAGCGTCTTACCGACCTGATCGCCGAAGGCAAGCTCTCCGGCAAACGCGTGTTCATCCGCGCCGATCTGAACGTGCCGCAGGACGATCACGGCAACATCACCGAAGACACGCGCATCCGCGCGTCGGTGCCCGCGATCCAGGCGGCGCTCGACGCGGGCGCGGCCGTGATGGTCACGTCGCACCTCGGCCGCCCGACGGAAGGCGAGTTCAAGCCCGAGGATTCGCTCGCGCCCGTCGCGAAGCGCCTGGCCGAGCTGCTCGGCCGCGACGTGCCGCTCGTCGCGAACTGGGTCGAGAACGGCGTCGAAGTCGCGCCGGGCCAGGTCGTGCTGCTCGAGAACTGCCGCGTGAACAAGGGCGAGAAGAAGAATTCGGACGAGCTTGCGCAGAAGATGGCGAAGCTCTGCGACGTCTACGTGAACGACGCGTTCGGCACCGCGCACCGCGCGGAAGCGACCACGCACGGCATCGCGAAGTACGCGGGCGTCGCGTGCGCGGGCCCGCTGCTCGCGGCCGAGCTCGACGCGCTCGGCAAGGCGCTCGGCAACCCGAAGCGCCCGCTGGTGGCGATCGTCGCCGGCTCGAAGGTGTCGACGAAGCTGACGATCCTGAAATCGCTCGCGGAGAAGGTCGATCAGCTGATCGTCGGCGGCGGCATCGCGAACACGTTCATGCTCGCGGCGGGCCTGCCGATCGGCAAGTCGCTCGCGGAGGCCGATCTCGTCGGCGAGGCGAAGGCGATCATCGACGAAGCGAGGAAGCGCGGCGCATCGGTGCCGATTCCGACCGACGTCGTCGTCGCGAAGGAGTTCTCGCCGACGGCCGCGGCCACGGTGAAGAAGGTGGCCGACATCGAGGCGGACGACATGATCCTCGACATCGGGCCGGATACCGCGAAGGCGCTCGCCGGTCAGCTCGAGAAGGCGGGCACGATCGTCTGGAACGGCCCCGTCGGCGTGTTCGAGTTCGACCAGTTCGGCAACGGCACGAAGACGCTCGCCGACGCGATCGCGAACTCGGCCGCGTTCTCGATCGCGGGCGGCGGCGACACGCTCGCCGCGATCGCGAAGTACGGCATTCACGACAAGGTCAGCTACATCTCCACGGGCGGCGGCGCGTTCCTCGAATTCCTCGAGGGCAAGAAACTGCCCGCCGTCGAAGTGCTGGAAACGCGCGCGTAAGCGCGCAAGCCGGCGCGCCGCGCGCGCGTGTCTTTGCCGCGCGCGGGGCGCAGTGCTGACGGGCGGCAGGCCGCGCCGGCCGCCCGCGCACGCCGGCGGGCACGCGCGTTGCGCGCCGTCGGCGCGGCGGCCCGGGTCGGGCCGCCGGGCGGGCCGCCCGACGCGGGCCCGCCGAACCCGAAACAACGATGCGGCGCCGGCCGTCAACGCCGGCGATCGCGGACAAAGCGACGCCGGGCGCATGCACCGGCGCGCGTTCCGGAGCGGCGGCGGCTGGGCCGCGCGGCTCCGGCTCTCGCGGCGGTACTTCCAGCGCTTTCACTCAGTCAGACGAGGAGATTCATGCATCGCGCCACCAAGATAGTCGCCACGATCGGTCCGGCATCCAGCTCGCCGGAGGTCCTGTTGCAGATGATGCACGCGGGTCTCGACGTCGTGCGGCTCAATTTCTCGCACGGCTCCGCCGACGATCACCGCGAGCGCGCCGAGATGGTTCGCGAGGCCGCGCGCCGGGTCGGCCGGGAAATCGCGATCATGGCGGACTTGCAGGGGCCGAAGATTCGCGTCGGCAAGTTCGAGGGGGGCAAGACGACGCTCGTGCCCGGCCAGCCGTTCATCCTCGACGCGACGTGCGAGCTCGGCAACGACGAGCGGGTCGGCCTCGACTACAAGGATCTGCCGCGCGACCTGAAGCCGGGCGACGTGCTGCTGCTGAACGACGGCCTCATCGTGCTGAAGGTCGACCGCGTGCTCGGCGACGAGATCCACACGACCGTCAAGGTGGGCGGCGACCTGTCGAACAACAAGGGCATCAACCGGCAGGGCGGCGGGCTGTCGGCGCCCGCGCTGACCGCGAAGGACATGGAGGACATCCGCACGGCGATGTCGCTCGGCGCGGATCTCGTCGCCGTGTCGTTCCCGAAGAACGCGACCGACATGGAGATGGCGCGCCAGCTCGCGAACATCGCGGGCGCGCCTTACGGCATCAAGCCGAAAATGATCGCGAAGATCGAGCGCGCGGAGGCGATTCCGGCGCTGCAGGAGATTCTCGACGCGTCGGACGGCATCATGGTCGCGCGCGGCGATCTGGCGGTCGAGGTCGGCAACGCGGCCGTGCCCGCGCTGCAGAAGCGGATGATCCGGATGGCGCGCGAATCGAACAAGCTCGTGATCACCGCGACGCAGATGATGGAATCGATGATCCACGCGCCCGTGCCGACGCGCGCGGAGGTGTCGGACGTCGCGAACGCGGTGCTCGACGGCACCGACGCGGTGATGCTGTCCGCCGAAACGGCGACGGGCAAGTATCCGGCCGTCACGATCGAGGCGATGGCGGCCGTCTGCGTCGAGGCGGAGAAGTCCGAGCACGTCGAGCTCGACAAGGACTTTCTCGACCGCACGTTTACGCGGATCGACCAGTCGATCGCGATGGGCGCACTCTTCACCGCATACCACCTCGGCGCGAAGGCGATCGTCGCGCTGACCGAATCGGGTGCGACGGCGCTCTGGATGTCGCGCCACTACACGCACGTGCCGATCTTCGCGCTGACGCCGCGAGTCGGCAGCGAGCGCGCGATGGCGCTGTTCCGCAACGTGACGCCGCTGCACGTCGACTTCAACAGCGACCGCGATTCCGCGCTGCAGCAGGCGCTCGAGCTGATCGTGCGGCGCGGCTACGTCGCGCACGGCGACATGGTCGTGCTGACGGTCGGCGAGCCGATGGGGCAGGCGGGCGGCACGAACACGCTGAAGATCGTGCGCGTCGGCGAACACTACTGAGGGCGCAATCCGGCGCGAGCGGGATGCCCGCCGGGCATGCCGCTTGCGTTGTCGGAAAGCCGCGTGGGGTCGGACGGCCCCCGCGGCTTTTTTGCTTGAAGGTGGTCTGAAAGACGTAACAAATTGCCCCCGAATCCGCCATTTGGTCGGATTCGGGGGCGCTTCGCGATAAAATGCGGCTATTCGACGCTCGGCCGCGCCGGTCCGCCCGCCTTTCAGCCGGGACGGGGCCGTAAGACGCCGCGTAGGGCGCAAGGTTTTCATTCAAGGAGTACCACAATGCCTCTCGTATCAATGCGTCAACTGCTGGATCACGCAGCGGAGCACGGCTACGGCCTGCCCGCGTTCAACGTGAACAACCTCGAGCAGGTGCAGGCGATCATGGCGGCGGCCGACGAAGTCGGCGCGCCCGTGATCATGCAGGCGTCGGCCGGCGCCCGGAAGTACGCGGGCGAGGCGTTCCTGCGCCACCTGATCGAAGCGGCGGTCGAGTCGTACCCGCACATCCCCGTCGTGATGCACCAGGATCACGGCCAATCGCCCGCCGTCTGCATGGCGGCGATCAGGAGCGGCTTCACGAGCGTGATGATGGACGGCTCGCTCGAAGCCGACGGCAAGACGGTCGCATCGTACGAATACAACGTCGACGTGTCGAAGAAGGTGGTCGAGATGGCGCACTCGATCGGCGTGACGGTCGAGGCCGAGCTCGGCGTGCTCGGCTCGCTCGAGACGATGAAGGGCGACAAGGAAGACGGCCACGGCGCGGAAGGCACGATGACCCGCGAGCAGCTGCTGACGGACCCGGAGCAGGCCGCGGACTTCGTCAAGCTCACGCAGTGCGACGCGCTCGCGATCGCGATCGGCACCTCGCACGGCGCGTACAAGTTCACGAAGAAGCCGACGGGCGACATCCTGTCGATCCAGCGGATCAAGGAAATCCACGCGCGCATCCCGAACACGCACCTCGTGATGCACGGCTCGTCGTCGGTGCCGCAGGATCTGCTCGCGGAAATCCGCGAATTCGGCGGCGACATGAAGGAAACCTACGGCGTGCCCGTCGAGGAAATCCAGGAAGGCATCAAGCACGGCGTGCGCAAGATCAACATCGACACCGACCTGCGTCTCGCGATCACGGGCGCGATCCGCCGCTACATGTTCGAGAATCCGGGCAAGTTCGATCCGCGCGATTACCTGAAGCCCGCGCGCGAAGCGGCGAAGAAGATCTGCGTCGCGCGCTATCTGGCGTTCGGCTGCGAAGGCCAGGCGTCGAAGATCAAGCCGGTGCCGCTCGAGAAGATCGCCGAGAAGTACAAGGCCGGCGACCTCGCGCAAGTGGTGCGTTGAGTCTGTAGTACGATCTGGCCGGCCCGCGAGCGGGGCGGCCGGATGAGCCCGGTCCGGCTCCGAAGCCGGCCGGCCCCGCCGGGCCAAGCCGTCCGGCCGGTTCGCCGAAGTATCGCAAGGCCGCCGTTCCCGCCAGCCGCGGGGAACGGCGTTTCCCTTTTTGTTTGGCTCCTTATCTGCGAAAAGACGATGTCTACCCTTTACGAATCCACGCTGCGCTCGCTGCCGCTCCTCGGTCGCGGCAAGGTCCGCGACAACTACGCGGTCGGCAACGACAAGCTCCTGATCGTCACGACCGATCGCCTGTCGGCGTTCGACGTCATCATGGGCGAGCCGATTCCGAACAAGGGCCGCGTGCTGAACCAGATGGCGAACTTCTGGTTCGACAAGCTCGCGCACATCGTCCCGAACCACCTGACGGGCGTCGCGCCCGAGACGGTCGTCGCCGACGACGAAGTCGAGCAGGTGAAGGGGCGCGCGGTCGTCGTCAAGCGCCTCGAGCCGATCCTCGTCGAGGCGGTCGTGCGCGGCTATCTCGCGGGCAGCGGCTGGAAGGACTACCAGGCGACGGGCCAGGTGTGCGGCGTCGAGCTGCCGGCCGGCCTGCAAAACGCGCAGAAGCTGCCCGAGCCGATCTTCACGCCCGCGGCCAAGGCCGAGATGGGCCATCACGACGAGAACATCTCGTTCGAGGAAACCGAGCGCCGCATCGGCACCGAGCTCGCCGCGACGATTCGCGACATCTCGATCAAGCTGTACAAGGAAGCGGCCGATTACGCGGCGACGCGCGGCATCATCATCGCCGACACGAAGTTCGAATTCGGCCTCGACGAGCACGGCAAGCTGTTCCTGATGGACGAGGCGCTGACGGCCGATTCGTCGCGCTTCTGGCCGGCCGACGAGTACCGGGTCGGCACGAATCCGCCGTCGTTCGACAAGCAGTTCGTCCGCGACTGGCTCGAGGCGCAGGACTGGAGCAAGGAGCCGCCCGCGCCGAAGCTGCCCGACGACGTCGTTGCGAGGACGAGCGCGAAGTACCAGGAAGCGCTCGAGCGCATCACGGGCAAGACGCTCGACTGACCATCGTCCGATTCACCGAAACGAGGAAGCGCACGATGAGCGAAATCCCGACCGCCCACACGCACAGCGCGCCGCTCGTCGGCGTGCTGATGGGTTCCAGCTCCGACTGGGACGTGATGAAGCATGCCGTCGCGATCCTGCAGGAGTTCGACGTGCCGTACGAGGCGAAGGTCGTGTCCGCGCACCGGATGCCCGACGAGATGTTCGACTACGCGCAGAAGGCGCGCGAGCGCGGCCTGCGCGCGATCATCGCGGGCGCGGGCGGCGCGGCGCACCTGCCCGGCATGCTCGCCGCGAAGACGACGGTGCCCGTGCTCGGCGTGCCGGTGGCGAGCAAGTACCTGAAGGGTGTCGATTCGCTGCACTCGATCGTGCAGATGCCGAAGGGCGTGCCCGTCGCGACCTTCGCGATCGGCGAGGCCGGCGCGGCGAACGCGGCGCTCTTCGCCGTGTCGATGCTGTCCGGCACGTCGACCGACTACGCGAACCGGCTCGCCGCGTTCCGCGTGCGGCAGAACGAGGCCGCGCACGCGATGGTGCTGCCGCCGCTGTGAGGCCGCGCGGCCGCCGGCGGCATCGATCGTCCCGCCCGCGGCGGGCGCAGCCGCCCGCCGCCACCGATCCTAGGGGCCATTTACATATGGAACGCACATGCGAATGCCCGAAATCGCTCGTAGGGCAGGAAGCGAGGAGCGCCGTTTGGCCGAGCCAAGCAAGCAACGAGCGACGCCGCCATGCGGGCGATTTCGGGCATTCCCCTAGAATGTATTTTTGTATCGGGGTTGCCGCGAGAACCGCCGCTCGCCGCGTTGCGCGCCTTGCGAATACGTCCATTCGCAGCGTCGCGCGCCTTGTGAGCGGCCGTTCTCGTGGCAACGCTTGTGCGTTCCGTATGTAAATTGACCCTAGACATGACTGCACTCCCCACCCCGAATTCCCCGATCCTGCCGGGCGCCTGGCTCGGCATGGTCGGCGGCGGCCAGCTCGGCCGCATGTTCTGCTTCGCCGCGCAGGCGATGGGCTACCGCGTCGCCGTGCTCGATCCCGATCCGACGAGCCCCGCGGGCGCCGTCGCCGACAAGCATCTGCGCGCCGCGTACGACGACGAGGCCGCGCTCGCCGAGCTCGCGCAATTGTGCGACGCCGTCTCCACGGAATTCGAGAACGTGCCCGCCGCGAGCCTCGACTTTCTCGCGCAATCGACGTTCGTCGCGCCGGCGGGCCGCTGCGTCGCGATCGCGCAGGACCGGATCGCCGAGAAGCGCTTCATCGCGGCGTCCGGCGCGCCCGTCGCGCCGCACGTCGTGATCGAGTCGGTCGCGCAGCTCGAGGCGCTTGCCGACGCGGAGCTTGCCGCGGTGCTGCCCGGCATCCTGAAGACCGCGCGCCTCGGCTACGACGGCAAGGGGCAGGTGCGCGTCGCGACCGTGCGGCAGGCGCGCGACGCGTATGCGTCGCTCGGCGGCGTGCCGTGCGTGCTCGAGAAGCGCCTGCCGCTCAAATACGAAGTGTCGGCGCTGATCGCGCGCGCCGCGAACGGTGAATCCGCCGTGTTCCCGCTCGCGCAGAACACGCATCACGGCGGCATCCTGACGCTGAGCGTCGTGCCCGCGCCCGCCGCGAGCGAGGCGCTCGTGCGCGAGGCGCAGCAGGCGGCCGTGCGGATCGCCGATTCGCTCGGCTATGTTGGCGTGCTGTGCGTCGAGTTCTTCGTGCTCGAAGACGGCTCGCTCGTCGCGAACGAAATGGCGCCGCGGCCGCACAATTCCGGCCACTACACGGTCGATGCATGCGAGACGAGCCAGTTCGAGCAGCAGGTCCGCGCGATGACGCGGCTGCCGCTCGGCAGCACGCGCCAGCATTCGCCCGCCGCGATGCTCAACGTGCTCGGCGACGTGTGGTTCGCGAACGGCGCGTCGGGCGAGTCCGTCGCGCCGCCGTGGGACCAGGTCGCCGCGATGCCGACCGCGCGGCTGCATCTGTACGGCAAGGAGGAGGCGCGCGCCGGCCGCAAGATGGGCCACGTGAATTTCACCGCGGCGACGCTCGACGAGGCGGTCGCGGGTGCGACCGCCTGCGCGCGCCTGCTGCGCATTGCGCTCGACTGACGGGGCGCACGATGTCGAACGATCGACCGATTCCGACCGCCGAAGAGATCGACGAAGCCGCCGCGCTGCTCGACGCGGGCGAGCTCGTCGCATTTCCGACCGAGACCGTCTATGGCTTGGGCGGCGACGCGCAGAACCCGGTCGCCGTCGCGCGCATCTACGAGGCGAAAGGGCGGCCGGCGAACCATCCGGTGATCGTCCACCTCGCGCCCGGCAGCGATCCGGGCTATTGGGTCGACTCGCTGCCCGCCGACGCGAAGAAGCTGATCGACGCGTTCTGGCCCGGCCCGCTCACGCTGATTCTCAAGCGCGCCGCGCACATTCCGGACGCGGTGAGCGGCGGGCAGGACTCGGTCGGGCTGCGCTGTCCGTCGCATCCGGTCGCGCAGGCGTTGCTGCGCGCGTTCGACGCGCGCCGCGGCGGGCACGGCGGCGTCGCCGCGCCGTCCGCGAACCGCTTCGGCCACGTGAGCCCGACGACCGCGCAGCACGTGCGCGACGAGTTCGGCGATGCCGTCCATGTGCTCGACGGCGGCCCGTCCGACGTCGGGATCGAGTCGACGATCGTGGATCTGTCGCGCGGTTTTCCGGCGCTGCTGCGCCCGGGCCACGTGAGCCCGCAGCAGATCGCCGACGTGCTCGGCGTCGCGCCGCGCCTGCCCGACGGCAGCGATGCGACCGCGCCGCGCGCATCCGGCACGCTGAAGGCGCATTACGCGCCGCGCACGCCGCTCGCGCTCGCGCCGTTCGAGCGGCTCGAGGGGCGGCTCGCGGCCGCGCGCGACGCGGGCGAGCGGGTCGCGCTCGTCGCACGCGCATCGCGCGCCGGCGCGTGGGCGCACTCGGACGGCGTGCACTTCGTCGCGGCGCCCGAGGACCCGCAGGTCTATGCGCGCGAGCTCTACGGGCTGCTGCGCGCGCTCGATCGCGCGCAGGTCGCGCGCATCCTCATCGAGAAGCTGCCGGATACGGTCGAATGGATCGCGGTGAACGACCGGCTCGGCCGCGCGGCGGCTGCGTTCGAAGCGCAGGCGTGAGCGTTGCGCGGTCGGGCGGCTGAGGCGGGCGGAGCCGCGCCGGCTTCGTCATGCTGCTGTCGCCGAAGCGCCGAAGCGCCGAAGCGCAAAAAGCACCTGAAAACGCCCGGCACAACGAGAAACGCCCGGTTCGCATCACGCGAACCGGGCGTTTTCACTTGAAGCGGCGGAACGTCGCCGCGTGGCGATCGGGGGCGGGGCGCGCGAGACGCCCCCCGCGTCGCGGCGCGGGCTTGCTTACTTGCCGACGCCCGTCTTCGCGATCTGCTGCTCGACGTACTGCGCGAAGAGCGCGTGCAGGCGCGTCGTCGGATGGACCGTGTCGGCGAACATGTACGTCTGGTCGGCGTTCGCGACCGTGTACATCTGCGGCGAGCAGAACAGCGACGAGCCGAACGCGGTCGGGTTCGACACGCCCGACTTCGTCGCCGCGGCGATCATCGATTGCAGGTTGCACGCGGTGCCCGTGTTCGACACGGAGAAGCCGTTCGCCTGGTAGTTCGCGGTGATGCCGTCCTGCCACGTGAACGCGTCGATCAGCACGGCCTTCGTCGGATCGACGTTGAGCGCTTTCAGTGCCGCGGCGAGCGTGCTGTTGAAGATCGTCGACAGTTGCGTGAGTGCGGCCTGCTGGTCCGTCGACACCGCGAGCGGCGTGCCGCCGATGTCCGGCACGTTCGACACGAACACGTGCGTCGCGCCCGCCGCGACGATCTGCTGGACGATCCCCGCGAGCTGCTGAGCGGCGAGGCCGATCTGCTGCGCCGCGGCGAGCTGCGCGGCCGGCGTGTTGCCCTGCGCCTGCGCGACCTGCACCTGATAGAAGATGTCGTTCGCGCCGCCGTTGATCAGCACGATCTGGTTCGGGTTGAAGCTGCCGTGCTGCTGCAGGTATTGCTGCACCTGCGTCGCGACCGGCACGGTGGTCGCCTGCGCGTAGTCGGCGTTCGCCACGCTCGCGTCCGCGTGGCCGATGCCCGGCTGCTGCGTGACGCGCGAGCCGCCCTGCGCGTAGCCGAGGCCGCCCGCCGCCTGCAGCGGCACGCCGAAGCCGCCTTCGAACGCGGGCGTGAGCGTGCCGCCGTAGTAGGCGGCGACGTCCTGCGTCCACACCTGGCCCGGATTCGTCGTGAAGCGGCCGCCGCCGAAACCGATCAGGATCTGCGGCGAATAGGTGCCGGTGTCCGACAGACTGTCGCCGAAGGACACGACCTGCATGTTCACGCCGGCGCTCGGCTGCGACGAGCCGTTGTCGTCGCCCCCGCCGCAGGCGGCGAGGATGGCGAACGCGGCGCTCGCGAGCGCGACTTGCGCGCCGCGCCAGAGGCGGCGGCGTGCGGTGCGGGCGGGTTGCTGTTGTCGTTGCGGCTGATTCATGCGGGTCTCTCCTCGTAGATATGCTTGTGTTGCATGGCCTGCGCCGTGCCGCGACGCACGGCGGCGACGCGGCTCGGCGCAATGGTTTGGAATCCGTGTTTCGTTATCGTTCGCGGGGCGCGGCGGCGAGCGCGGACGGCTCGGGCGACGGCGCGTGCGCGCTCGCAACCCGTGCATGATAAGCGCTCGCCCATTCGGGCGGACCGAAAACCGCGCGGAGCTTGTTGCGCCAGCCTTCGACGCCGAGCGCGTCGAGCGCCATCGACCGCCATTCGTGGAACGTCGCCACGAGCGGATTGTTCGAGCGAAGCGGCTCGACGATCCCGTATTCGGGCGGGTCCTGCGGGTCTTCTTCGACGTAGCTGCCGAACAGGCGATCCCAGATCACGAGCACGCCGGCGTAGTTGCGGTCGATGTAGCGCGGGTTGCGCGCATGGTGCGCGCGGTGGATCGACGGCGTGTTCAGCACGTACTCGAGCCAGCCGAGTTTCGGGATCGTCTGCGTATGGACGAAAAACTGGAACGCGAGGTTGATGAGCACGATGCCGACGATCTGCTGCGGCGGGAAGCCGAGGAACGCGAGCGGCAGCCAGAACGCCCACATGCCGGCGATCGGGTACATCAGGCTTTGCCGCATCGCGGTCGAGAAGTTCAGGCGCTCGGACGAATGATGGACGACGTGCGCGGCCCACAGCCAGCGCACGCGATGGCTGCAGCGGTGGAACACGTAGTAGAGCAGGTCCTGCGCGACGAACAGCACGGCGAACGACAGCCACGTGGCGTCCCACGTGAAGAGCCGGTAGTGCGTGTAGCAGTACGCATAGAGCGGGATCACGAAGATCCAGGCGATCTTGTCCGCGCCCTGGTGCATCAGCGCGAGCGCCGCGTTGCAGAGCGTGTCGCGCAGGTTGTAGACGTGCTCGCCGGGGCGTGTGCGCGCGAGGTGCCACGCTTCCCAGCCGATGCAGAGCAGGAAGACAGGCGCGAGCGCGAGCAGAAGCAATTCGACGTTGAATTGCATGAGTGTCTCCCTCTTGTTGTGGTTCGAGCGACCCGGTGCGTGCGGCGTGCGAAACGCGTGCGCGGCTCGTCGACGTCAATTGCAGCCAAAAGGGTACGCAATCGGCGTACCGGGCGCGAGGGTGTTTCGTAGAGGGAGTCTTCGACGGGCGCGCGGCATGGGGCGGCGCACCGAGCCGCGGCGGCGGCCGTGGGCAAGACGCGCGAAGGCCGGTGATCCGCGCGGAGTCCGGCGAGAAACGGCAAGGGCGAGGGAAACGGCGAGGGAAACGGCGAGGGAAACGGCGAGGGAAACGGCGAGGGAAACGGCGAGGGAAACGGCGAGGGCGGAATCGGTTCCGGCCGGCTCTCGGCGGCGCGCCGGGGCGCCGCCGAGAGCCGCGCGCCGCTCAGCGCGGCCCTTCGTACACCCATTCGAGCAGCGCGTCGTGCGCCGCGCGCGCGGCCGACGCGCGCTCGTCGTTGATGAAGCTGACGACGACGTAGCTCGACCCGTCCGCCGACGCGACATAGCCCGCGATCGCGCGCACGTCGCGCAGCGTGCCTGTCTTGATGTGCGCGTTGCCGCCGACGGGCGCGTTCGTCAGCCGGTTTTTCATCGTGCCGTCGACGCCCGCGATCGGCAGCGAATCGACGAACGCCTGCGCGATGGGGCTCGCGTTCGCCGCCTGCAGCATGTCGGCGAGCGACAGCGCGCTCACGCGCTCGTCGCGCGAGAGCCCCGAGCCGTTCTCGAGCGCGAGCCCGTCGGTCGGCAGCCCGCTGTGCGCGAGGAACGCGCGGATCGTGTCCGCCGACTGCGCGGGCGTCGCGGGCGGCCGGTGCTCGACCGCGCCGATCGTGAGGAACAGGTTGCGCGCCATCACGTTGTTGCTGAACTTGTTGATGTCGTGCACGACGCTCGACAACACCGGGCCGTGGTGCGACGCAACGGGCCGCGCGCGGCCCGGCACCTTGCCCTCGGCGATCGTGCCCGAGAACGCGCCGCCCGTCTGCCGCCACAGCGCGAGAAAGCCGCGCGCGAAGAACGCGGAATGGTTCAGCGCGGCGAGATTGGTCGTGGTCGGGCCGCAGCGCGGCGGATAGTCGCCCGCGAACGACGCGGTGAGCTCGCCGTTCGCGTCGGTCATGAGCGTCGGGCGCGCGGCGCCGCACGAGCCTTCGCCCTCGACGAGCTGGTTGTCGACGTTCAGGTTCGCGAGCGGCGGCACGACGTCGATCGCGATCGCGCCGTTGTCGGTCGGCGTCACCGTGAACGACAGCGCCTTGAACGCGTAGAGGAGCGGATCGGGGCCGACGTTGTACGGCGCGCTCGCGTCGTCGTCGAGCGGCGGCAGGTCGCGCGTCTCGGGCGCGAAGAAGGTCTTGTCGAGCACGAGCGAGCCGTCGACGTTGACGATGCCCGCGCGGCGGATCTTGTCGACGAGGTCGATCAGCTCTTCCGGCACGAGCTTCGGATCGCCCGTGCCCTTCACGTACAGCGTGCCGTGCAGCGTGCCGTTCTCGTCGACCGCGCCGTCCGCGTACGCGCTCGTGCGCCAGCGATAGTCGGCGCCGAGCAGCGACAGCCCGGCGTAGGTGGTGACGAGCTTCATCGTCGACGCGGGCTGCATCGGCCGGTTCGCGTTCCACGCGACGACGGGCGTTCGCTCGCCGATCCGCTCGATGACGACGCTCAGGCTCGACGCCGGCACGCGCGCGCGCTGCAGCGCGACGAGCACCGACGCCGGCAGCACGTTGCGCGCGGTCGAGACCGCGGCTGGATACCGCGGGGGCTTCTTGCGGGCGTCGGCGGGCGCGGCGAACGCGAGCGCGGCGCACGCGGCGACGAGCGCCGCGCCGCGCAGAATGGCGCGCGGCGCGCGGGCGGCGGGGCGGCTCGGGCGGGGCGAAGCGGCGATGCGGGCGGCGTTGGGATTCATCGACGAATACGGAACGGAAGCGCGGAACGGAATGTGACGTGTGCAAAAGGCGTGCGCGCTGCGGCGCAAGCCGCCCATTGTAGAGAAAACGGCGCGCAAGCAGCGTCGAAATCGGCAGATGGTCCGTTTGCGCACGAGGCGGCGCTACAATGTCCGCCATCTCGAACGCATGCGACGGACGTTTTTCAGGATGCGGATATTGCTGGTTGAAGACGATCGGATGATCGCCGAAGGGGTGCGCAAGGCGCTGAAGGCCGACGGCTGCGCGGTCGACTGGGTGCAGGACGGCGACGCGGCGCTCACCGCGCTCGGCGGCGAGGCGTACGATCTGCTGCTGCTCGATCTCGGGCTGCCGAAGCGCGACGGCATCGACGTGCTGCGCACGCTGCGCGCGCGCGGGCTCGCGCTGCCCGTGCTGATCCTGACCGCGCGCGACGCGGTCGCCGACCGCGTGAAGGGCCTCGACGCCGGCGCCGACGACTATCTCGTCAAGCCGTTCGACCTCGACGAGCTCGCGGCGCGCATGCGTGCGCTGATCCGACGCCAGTCGGGGCGCAGCGAATCGGTGATCCGCCACGGCGCGCTGACGCTCGATCCGGCGTCGCACCGGGTGACGCTCGACGGCGCGCCCGTCGCGCTGTCGGCGCGCGAATTCGCGCTGCTCGAGGCGCTGCTCGCGCGTCCGGGCGCGGTGCTGTCGAAGAGCCAGCTCGAAGAGAAGATGTACGGCTGGGGCGAGGAGATCGGCAGCAACACCGTCGAAGTCTATATCCACGCGCTGCGCAAGAAGCTCGGCTCGGACCTGATCCGCAACGTCCGCGGCCTCGGCTACATGGTCGTGAAGGAAGCGTAGCGCGTGAGGTCGATTCGCCATCAATTGCTGATCTGGCTGCTCGCGATCGTCGTGGCCGGAGTGGGGCTCGCCGGCTGGATGATCTACCGGCAGGCGCTCGCCGCCGCGAACGAGCTGTTCGACTACCAGTTGCAGCAGATCGCGGCCGCGCTGCCGTCCGAGCCGTTCTCGCAGGTGCTCGGCTCGCAGACGAACGGCGACGAAGGGATCGTGATCCAGATCTGGAACCGCAACGGGGTGCTGATGTACTTCTCGCATCCGCGCGCGCCGATCGCGCCGCGCGCCGAGCTCGGCTTTTCGACCGAGCGCACCGAGCGCGGCGCATGGCGCGTGTACGGCGCGATCGTCGGCGACAACGTCGTGCAGCTCGCGCAGCCGCTTTCGGTGCGCAACCGGCTTGCCGCGAGCGTCGCGCTGCGCACGCTGTGGCCGCTCATCGTGCTGCTGCCGTTCCTCGGCGCGGCCGTCTGGATGATCGTCGGGCGCGGGCTCGCGCCGTTGCAGCGCGTGACCCGCGCGGTCGAAGCGCGCCGGCCCGAGGCGCTCGATCCGCTGCCCGATTCGCCGCTGCCGCTCGAAGTGCGCCCGCTCGTGCACGCGCTGAACGGGCTGCTCGCGCGGCTCTCCGCCGCGCTCGACACGCAAAAGGCGTTCGTCGCGGATGCCGCGCACGAGCTGCGCACGCCGCTCGCCGCCGTGCAGATTCAGGCGCAGCTCGTCGCACGCGCGCAGGACGACGCGTCGCGCCGCGAGGCGATCGCCGATCTGCAAAGCGGCGTCACGCGCGCGACGCGCCTCGCCGAGCAACTGCTCGCGCTCGCGCGCGCGGAGCCAGGCGACGCGACGGTGCGCGAGCGCGTCGATCTGCGCTCGATCGTCGAGGAGTGCGTCGCCGCGCACGCGCCGCTCGCGCAGCGGCGCGACATCGATCTCGGCTTCGAGGAAGTCGAGGACGCGGCCGTGAACGCCGATCCCGCCGCGCTGCGCGTGATGTTCAACAATTTGCTCGACAACGCGGTGAAGTACACCCCGGAGGGCGGCCGCATCGACGTGTCGCTCACGCGCGGCGACGGCGCGCGGGCGCGCGTGCAGATCGGCGACAGCGGCCCGGGCATTCCGGCCGCCGAGCGCGAGCGCGTGTTCGATCGCTTTTACCGCGACACGTCGGCGCGGGCGCGCACCGACGTGTCGGGCAGCGGCCTCGGCCTCGCGATCGTCAAGCGGGTGGCCGCGCAGCAGCGCGCGACCGTGACGCTCGGCGAAGCGGCGGCGGGGGGGCTACTCGTGAGCGTCGTGCTGCCGTGCGCGGCCGACGCGTGACGGACCTGCGCGGGACGCGGCGGACGCGGGCCGCGCGCGGCGAAACGCCCGATGCTCGTTGCGAACCGCGAACCGCGAACCGCGAACCGCGAACCGCGAACCGCCAATCGCCAATCGCGAACCATGTTTCGTTGCGCCGCGCCACCGCACATCGGTTTTGCCCCCGACCGCGCCCGTCGTCCGGCCAATACGCCGCGCCCGGCGCGGCCCGGGCCCCAAGCTTGCTCGACAATTTTCGTCCGTTTAAGGGTTCCCGAAACCGATTAAGCCTGCTTTAAGACAGGGTCGCTACGCTTCGAACCATTAGACGAGGAGAACGATCGATGACTACCCGAATCCTTGCGCGTGGCGCAGTTGCCGCGGCCGTCGCCGCGGCGTTGGCGGCGGGGTACGTGGCGGGCACCCGTCACTCGGAGCCGCAGATCATCACGCCGGCCGTCGCCGCGCTGATGCCGGCCGAAGCGGCCGCGAAAACCGGCATTCCCGACTTTTCCGGGCTGGTCGAGACCTACGGGCCTGCCGTCGTGAACATCAGCGCGAAGCACGTCGTGCAGCGCACCGCGCAGCGTCGCGCGGCGCCGCAACTGCCGATCGACCCGGACGATCCGTTCTACCAATTCTTCCGACATTTCTACGGGCGGATTCCGGGGATGGGCCCCGGCGGTCAGCCGCAGCCGGACGACCAGCCGAGCACGAGCCTCGGCTCGGGGTTCATCATTAGCCCGGATGGGTATATCCTGACCAACGCGCACGTGATCGACGGTGCGAACGTCGTCACCGTGAAGCTCACCGACAAGCGCGAGTACAAGGCGAAGGTCGTCGGCGCCGACAAGCAGTCCGACGTCGCGGTGCTGAAGATCGACGCGTCGAGCCTGCCGACCGTGAAGATCGGCGATCCGGCGCAGAGCAAGGTCGGCCAGTGGGTCGTCGCGATCGGCTCGCCGTACGGGTTCGACAACACGGTCACGTCGGGCATCATCAGCGCGAAGTCGCGCGCGCTGCCCGACGAGAACTACACGCCGTTCATCCAGACCGACGTGCCGGTGAACCCCGGCAACTCGGGCGGCCCGCTCTTCAACCTGAACGGCGAGGTGATCGGCATCAACTCGATGATCTACTCGCAGACGGGCGGCTTCCAGGGCCTGTCGTTCGCGATCCCGATCAACGAGGCGATGAAGGTGAAGGACGAGCTCGTGAAGACGGGCCACGTGAGCCGCGGCCGGCTCGGCGTCGCCGTCCAGGGGCTCAACCAGACGCTCGCGAGCTCGTTCGGCCTCACGAAGCCCGACGGCGCGCTCGTCAGCTCGGTCGATCCGAAGGGGCCGGCCGCGAAGGCGGGGCTGCAGCCGGGCGACGTGATCCTGTCGGTCGACGGCGTGCCGGTGCAGGACTCGACGATGCTGCCCGCGCAGATCGCGAGCATGAAGCCCGGCACGAAGGCCGATCTGCAGATCTGGCGCGACAAGTCGAAGAAGACGGTGTCGGTGACGCTCGCGTCGCTGACCGAAGACCAGGCGAAGGCGGGCGTCGACGAGCCCGTCGAGCAGGGACGCCTGGGCGTCGCGGTGCGGCCGCTTTCGCCGCGCGAGCGCAACGGCTCGTCGCTCACGCACGGCCTCGTCGTCCAGCAGTCGGCGGGCCCTGCCGCGAGCGCGGGCATCCAGCCGGGCGACGTGATTCTCGCGGTGAACGGCCGGCCGGTCACGAGCGCGGAACAATTGCGCGATGCGGTCAAGCGCGCGGGCAACAGTCTTGCGTTGCTGATCCAGCGCGACGACGCCCAGATTTTCGTGCCGGTCGATCTGGGCTGAGCCGGGCCGATGTCCCGGCCGGCATGGCGGGCCGGCGCGACGGCCACGCGGCCGCCGCCCGCCGCCCGTCTTTGTTCGTCGCCGCCGCCGGTGGTCCCTGCGGGGCCTCCGGCGTCCGGCTGACAGATTCAAGGAGCGAATCATGCGACAGCAAACCATTTCCCACTACCTGATCGCGGCGGCGCTGGCTTTCGGCGTCGCGGGCGTCGCGCGCGCGCAGCCCGGCTTGCCGGACGTGCAGCATCAGGGCGATGTCGGCTTCGTGTCGGGCGGGGTGGGGCAAGACGAATCCACCGCGTTCCAGCGCAACGAGAGCAACTGGCCGCTCGCGCTGCGCTTCACGGGCGCGGGCGGCGAGTATCTCGCCGACGTCCACGTGTCCGTGGTCGACGCGAAGGGCGCCGAAGTGCTGAAGACCGACGCGCGCGGTCCCTACATGCTCGTCAGGCTGACGCCGGGGCGCTACACCGTGCACGCGAGCTACAACGGCAACGAGCAGACCCATGCGGTCACGGTGCCGGCGAAGGGCGGCGTGAAGGCGGCATTCTCGTGGAAGGCGCAGTGACCCCGCTGCGACGATGACGCCGCGCAATTTGCGGCGGTTTGGCCGATAATGCGATTACAAGCGGCGTTTCGCCGCGGCCATGCTAATTTTCGGCCGGCGCGTGCGCGCAGCGGCCGTAGGGGAAACCGATGTCCGACGCCGCAGGCCATCGCATCGAAATCGAGCCGAACCGCCATCGCGTTCGCGTGATCCATCGGGGGATCACCTATGCCGATTCGCTTGCCGCCTACACGCTGAGGGAATCGGGCCTGCCCGACGTCCAGTATCTGCCGCGCGGCGACGTCAACATGTCGCGGCTCGCGCCGTCCGATCGCGTGACGCGCTGCGAGCGCAAGGGGCCGGCAACCTATTTCCATCTGCATACCGAAGACGGCGTGATAGAGAACGCCGCATGGAGTTACGAGGAGCCGCCGGAGATCGCGGATGCGATCCGGCACTATGTCGCGTTCGATGCCGCGTGCGTCGACCGCATCGACGTGACGTCCTGACGCGGCGGCTCATCGGGGGAGGCGATCATGGAACTGAACGATGCGTTGTGCATTCCGCTCGCACCGTCCGTCGTCTGGGACGCGCTGCAGGATCTCGCGCTCGTGCGCGCGAGCCTCGATCATTGCGAGTCGTTTTCGCGGCTGGCGCGCGGCGAGTACGCGCTCGCGCTGACCGTGCCGCTCGGCCCGCTGCGCGCGCGCTACGACGTGCGTGCACACGTCGTCAGCGAGCGCCACGACGAGCCGGAGCACACGAGACGCACGCTGAACTTCCGGGCGCGTGCGGACGGCATCGGCGCGCTGCGCGGCCAGATCGACGTCGTGCTCGCGCCCGCCGACGATGCGCCGGACGCGATCCGCGGCGAGCCCGCGACGCGGATCGAATACGCGGTGTGGGCGACGGCGTCGGGCCCGCTCGCCGAGCTGCCGGGCCGCCAGATCCAGAATGCGCTGCACGAGCTTGCCGACGATTTCTTCACCGAGTTCTGCGAGGTCGTGCAGGCGAAGCACGGGCTCGCGCCGAACCGCGCGCGCGACGGCGCGCCGCGGCGGCAGCACGTGTTCCTGCGGCCAGCCGGGTTCACGGGCATCGCGCGCCGCGCGCATGCGCAGCATCTGGGCGGCGCGCTGACGGGGCGCGCGGCGAGCGCGCTCCACCATCGCGAATCGAACCCGGTGCCGCTGTGGGCGTGGGCCGCGATGATCTTCTTCGTCGCGCTGCTGCTGTATGTGGCGCGCTGGTTCAACGGCGGCTGAGCCTCGCCGTTTCTGACGCTTCGGCCCCGCCTCGGCCCCGCTTCGGCCGCTGCGCCGTGCCGGCGCTTCGCCGCGACGCCCAATCGGGCGCACACGGCGTTTCGCGCTGCTCGTCCGGCGCCGCGCATTTCGAGCATCTCGCGCATTTCGCGCATCTCGATTTCTCGCCCGATTCCCTTTCCGGCCCAGCGCGGCGAACGCCCGGCGCACGGCCGCTTCGTCACGCCGCGCCGCGCCGCCCGCTCAGCCGTCCTTGCGCATCGCGGGGCTCGTGCGCAGCATGTCGAAGCAGCCGTCGACGAGCTTTTCCGCGTGCCGCTCCGCATCGATCTCGCCCGGCAGCATCAGCATGTCGCGCACGAAGCCGCTCACGAGCGTGTGCAGCATCAGCGTCGCGCGCCACGTGTCGAGATCGGCCGGCAACTGGCCGTTCGCGACGCCCTGCGCGAGATCCGCTTCGATGTTGCGCAGCGCGTCGCGCATTCCTTCGCGGTTGCGCTGCAGGAGCGGCCCCATGTCCGCGACGTACTCGCACTTCATGAACAGGATGCTGAACACGCGCCGCAGCTGCGGATCGCGCGCGACGCCAAGCAGGCACCAGATCAGGATCTCGCGAATCCGGCCGAGCGGGTCGGCGTGCGGCGCGCCCGTGTCCGCCTTCAGCTCGTCGATCGGCAGCAGCACGCGGTCGAACATCGCGTCGAACAGCTCGCTCTTGCTCGCGAAGTGCCAATAGATCGCGCCGCGCGTGACGCCCGCGTGCTGGGCGATGTCGGCGAGCGACGTGTGCGACACGCCTTTTTCGAAGAAGACGTGTTCGGCGGCGTCGAGGATGCGGTCGCGCGTCGCGAGCGCCTCCTCCTTCGTGCGTCTGGCCATTCAGAAGCTCGTCATGTGCAAAGTCGAGGTCATTGCGTTAATAATAAGGGTTGCATCGCAGGCGCCGCATGCCGGTCGTTCCCGTCCGGCAGTTGTAAACCTTGGTAATTTGTAAGAAATTGTGCGGCGCATGAAGGACTTTTACATACATTCGTGAATGTATATACAATGCCAGCTTACGGCCGAATGGCTTTCGAGGCAATCAGTTAATATCCGTCTCTGCTGATTTCCCTCCTCATTGTTGTTCCGCGCGTACCGCGGTTGCTCCGCGCGGCGGCATCCCGGCACGGCAGTCACGTGCCGCTGTTGTATTCGCAGTCAAGCAATTCAGTTGTCCGATCCGCGCCGCAAGGCGCGTTCGTGTTGCGTCCCCGAGGGCCGGCACTTATTTCATCCAGTTACAAACGAGGTCGCTCCATGCGCGTCGAACGGGTTCCATACCGCTTAATCACTGTCGCGACAGCCGCCGTCTTCCTGGCCGCGTGCGGAAAAAAAGAATCGGCTCCGCCTCCTCAAACGCCGGAGGTCGGCGTCGTCACCGTGCAGCCGCAATCCGTGCCGGTGGTCTCGGAGCTGCCGGGCCGCACGAGCGCGTATCTCGTCGCGCAAGTGCGCGCGCGGGTCGACGGCATCGTGCTGCGGCGTGAGTTCACCGAGGGCGGCGACGTCAAGGCCGGCCAGCGCCTTTACAAGATCGATCCCGCGCCGTACGTCGCGCAGCTGAACAGCGCAAAGGCGACGCTCGCGAAGGCGCAGGCGAACCTCGCGACGCAGAACGCGCTCGTCGCGCGCTACAAGGTGCTCGTCGCCGCGAACGCGGTGAGCAAGCAGCAGTACGACGATGCGGTCGCCGCGCAAGGGCAGGCGGCCGCCGACGTCGGATCGGGCAAGGCGGCGGTCGACACCGCGCAGATCAACCTCGGCTACACGGACGTGGTCTCGCCGATCACGGGCCGCGTCGGGATCTCGCAGGTCACGCCGGGCGCCTACGTGCAGGCGAGCCAGGCGACGCTGATGTCGACCGTCCAGCAGCTCGATCCGGTGTACGTGGATCTCACGCAGTCGAGCCTCGACGGCCTGAAGCTGCGCCAGGACATCCAGAGCGGGCGCATCAAGACGGAAGGCCCGGGCGCGGCGAAGGTCACGCTGATCCTCGAGGACGGCAAGCCTTACTCGGAGCAGGGCAAGCTGCAGTTCAGCGACGTCACGGTCGACCAGACGACGGGGTCGGTCACGATCCGCGCGATCTTCCCGAACAAGCAGCGCGTGCTGCTGCCGGGCATGTTCGTGCGCGCGCGCATCGAAGAGGGGGTCAACGACAACGCGTTCCTCGTTCCGCAGATCGGCGTCACGCACGATCCGAAGGGCCAGGCGATCGCGATGATCGTCGACGAGAAGGGCAAGGTCGCGTCGCGCGTGCTCACGACGAGCGGCACGCAGGGCCAGAACTGGGTGGTCGAGGGCGGCCTGCAGGCGGGCGACCGCGTGATCGTGCAGGGCATCGACAAGGTGCGTCCGGGCATGTCCGTGAAGACCGCCGACGCGCAGTTGCAGGCCGCGTCGGGCGCCTCGCCCGCCCAGGCCGCGGCGGCGAGCGCGGCCGCATCGGGTGCCGCGCCGTCGAGCGTAGCCGCCGCGTCGAGCGCGCAATAACAGGGGGCCTGTTTCATGGCAAAGTTTTTTATCGATCGCCCGATCTTCGCGTGGGTGATCGCCATCATCCTGATGCTGGCCGGGGTCGCGGCGATCTTCACGCTGCCGATCGCCCAGTATCCGACGATCGCGCCTCCGTCGATCCAGATCACCGCGAACTATCCGGGCGCTTCGGCGAAGACTGTCGAAGACACGGTCACGCAGGTGATCGAGCAGCAGATGAGCGGTCTCGACAACTTCCTGTACATGTCGTCGACGAGTGACGACTCGGGCAATGCGACGATCACGATCACGTTCGCGCCGGGTACGAACCCGGACATCGCGCAGGTCCAGGTGCAGAACAAGCTGTCGCTCGCGACGCCGATCCTGCCGCAGGTGGTTCAGCAGCTCGGCCTGTCGGTGACGAAGTCGAGCAGCAGCTTCCTGCTCGTGCTCGCCTTCAACTCCGAAGACGGCAGCATGAACAAGTACGACCTGGCGAACTACGTCGCGTCGCACGTGAAGGACCCGATCAGCCGGATCAACGGCGTCGGCACCGTCACGCTGTTCGGCTCGCAGTACGCGATGCGGATCTGGCTCGATCCGACGAAGCTCACGAACTACGGGCTCACGCCGGTCGACGTGACGAGCGCGATCTCCGCGCAGAACGTGCAGATCGCGGGCGGCCAGCTCGGCGGCACGCCGGCCGTGCCGGGCACCGTACTGCAGGCGACGATCACCGAGCAGACGCTTTTGCAGACGCCCGAGCAGTTCGGCAACATCCTGCTGAAGGTGAACCAGGACGGCTCGCAGGTGCGCCTGAAGGACGTCGCGCAGATCGGCCTCGGCGGCGAAACGTACAACTTCGACACGAAGTACAACGGCCAGCCGACCGCGGCGCTCGGCATCCAGCTCGCGACGAACGCGAACGCGCTCGCGACGGCGAAGGCGGTGCGCGCGAAGATCGACGAGATGTCGTCGTACTTCCCGCATGGCCTCGTCGTCAAGTATCCGTACGACACCACGCCGTTCGTGCGCCTGTCGATCGAGGAAGTGGTGAAGACGCTGCTCGAGGGTATCGTCCTCGTGTTCCTCGTGATGTATCTGTTCCTGCAGAACCTGCGGGCGACGATCATCCCGACGATCGCCGTGCCCGTCGTGCTGCTCGGCACGTTCGCGATCATGTCGATGGTCGGCTTCTCGATCAACGTGCTGTCGATGTTCGGCCTCGTGCTCGCGATCGGCCTGCTCGTCGACGATGCGATCGTCGTCGTCGAGAACGTCGAGCGGGTGATGGCGGAAGAGGGCTTGTCGCCCAAGGAAGCGACGCGCAAGGCGATGGGCCAGATCACGGGCGCGCTCGTCGGCGTCGCGCTCGTGCTGTCCGCGGTGTTCGTGCCGGTCGCGTTCTCCGGCGGGTCGGTCGGCGCGATCTATCGCCAGTTCTCGCTGACGATCGTGTCGGCGATGGTGCTGTCCGTGCTCGTCGCGTTGATTCTGACGCCGGCGCTGTGCGCGACGATCCTCAAGCCGATCCCGCAGGGGCACCACGAGGAGAAGAAGGGCTTCTTCGGCTGGTTCAACCGAACCTTCAACGCGAGCCGCGACAAGTATCACGTCGGCGTCCACCACGTGATCAAGCGCTCGGGCCGCTGGCTCATCATCTATCTGGCGGTGATCGTCGCGGTCGGCCTGCTGTTCGTGCGTCTGCCGAAATCGTTCCTGCCCGACGAGGATCAGGGGCTCATGTTCGTGATCGTCCAGACGCCGTCGGGCTCGACGCAGGAGACGACCGCGCGCACGCTCGCGAACATTTCCGATTACCTGCTCACGCAGGAAAAGGACATCGTCGAATCCGCGTTCACGGTGAACGGCTTCAGCTTCGCGGGCCGCGGCCAGAACTCGGGCCTCGTGTTCGTCAAGCTGAAGGACTACTCGCAGCGGCAGAGCGCGAACCAGAAGGTGCAGGCGCTGATCGGCCGGATGTTCGGGCGCTATGCGGGCTACAAGGACGCGCTCGTGATTCCGTTCAACCCGCCGTCGATTCCCGAACTCGGCACGGCGGCCGGCTTCGACTTCGAGCTGACCGACAGCGCGGGTCTCGGCCACGACGCGCTGATGGCCGCGCGCAATCAGCTGCTCGGAATGGCCGCGAAGGACCCGACGCTGCAAGGCGTGCGCCCGAACGGCCTGAACGACACGCCGCAGTACAAGGTGAACATCGACCGCGAGAAGGCGAACGCGCTCGGCGTCACGGCGTCGGCGATCGACCAGACGTTCTCGATCGCCTGGGCATCGAGCTACGTGAACAACTTCCTCGATACCGACGGCCGGATCAAGAAGGTGTACGTGCAGGCCGACGCGCCGTTCCGGATGTCGCCGGAAGACCTGAACATCTGGTACGTGCGCAACGGATCGGGCGGGATGGTGCCGTTCAGCGCGTTCGCGACCGGCCACTGGACGTACGGCTCGCCGAAGCTCGAGCGCTACAACGGCATCTCGGCGATGGAAATCCAGGGCCAGGCCGCGCCGGGCAAATCGACCGGCCAGGCGATGGCGGCGATGGAAACGCTCGCGAAGAAGCTGCCGACGGGTATCGGCTATTCGTGGACGGGGCTGTCGTTCCAGGAAATCCAGTCGGGCTCGCAGGCGCCGATCCTGTATGCGATCTCGATCCTCGTCGTGTTCCTGTGTCTCGCCGCGCTGTATGAAAGCTGGTCGATTCCGTTCTCGGTGATCATGGTGGTGCCGCTCGGCGTGATCGGGGCGCTGCTCGCCGCGACGATGCGCGGGCTCGAGAACGACGTGTTCTTCCAGGTGGGGCTCTTGACGACCGTCGGCCTGTCCGCGAAGAACGCGATTCTGATCGTCGAGTTCGCGCGCGAGCTGCAGCAGATGGAGAAGATGGGGCCGATCGAGGCGGCGCTGGAGGCGTCGCGGCTGCGGCTGCGTCCGATTCTGATGACGTCGCTCGCGTTCATTCTCGGCGTGCTGCCGCTCGCGATCAGCAACGGCGCCGGCTCGGCGAGCCAGCACGCGATCGGCACGGGCGTGATCGGCGGGATGATCACGGCGACGTTCCTCGCGATCTTCATGATCCCGATGTTCTTCGTGAAGGTGCGGGCGGTGTTCAGCGGCGAGAAGGAAGACGCCGACGAAGCGCTGCGCCTCGCGCACGAGCACATGCACCGTGACGAAAAGCCGGAGCACGGCGACGACGCTGGCAAGAAGGATTAAGTGATGAAGCGAAAACATGCTTTGACTGCGCTCGCAGTCGCCCTGCTCGCGACGGGCTGCACGCTCGCGCCGCGCTACGAGCGTCCGGCCGCGCCCGTGTCGGGCGCGTTCCCGA